>JAYUXO010000363.1:0-7694 GCA_043753505.1 Comamonadaceae bacterium | reverse complement strand
GACAGTGGGGGAAGCTGCCCCAGGTCAATGCGGCTTTCGTCAGGGCTGTGAAAGTCGCTGCCACGCGACGCTGCCAAGCCAAATTCCAGCGCGGTGGCGGCGTACTTCACGTACTCGGCCGGGCTGTGGCTACCCGTCACTACCTCGGTGGCCTGCCCGCCGTGGGCCTTGAATTCACTGAACAGTGCGTACTCTTCGTTGGGCGTAAAGCCATAGCGGCCTGGGTGGGCAATCACAGCCACGCCCTGGCAACCGGTGATCCAGGTGACCGCGTCTTTCAGGCTGGCCCAACGGTGGGGTACAAAACCGGGTTTGTTGTCGGTCAGGTACTTGCGAAACACCTCGGAGGTGTCCTGGCACACACCGGCTTCGACCAGGTAGCGTGCAAAGTGCGTGCGCGAGATCAGTTCGGGGTTGCCCACATATCTCAGTGCACCTTCGTAAGCGTCCTTGATGCCTACTTTGGCAAGGCCTTCCGACATTTCTTTGGCCCGCTCGCCACGGCCACCACGGGTGTGTTGCAGGCCTTCGAGCATGCGGGGGTCCTGCGCATCAAAGCCCAGACCCACGATGTGCACGGTTTTGCCCGCAAACGTGACCGAAATTTCAACCCCGGTGAGGTATTTGATGCCGTGAGCCTGTGCGGCTTGCAGCGCGCGTGCCTGACCGCCGATTTCGTCATGGTCGGTCAAAGCCCAGAGTTGCACGCCGTTGGCCGCGGCACGTGCGGCCAGGGCTTCGGGGGTCAGGGTGCCGTCAGAAACCACTGAGTGACAGTGCAGGTCGGCGTTAAGGGCTGCGCGAACGGCGAGCTTAGCGTCGGGATGGGAGGCGGCGGGGTGGGCGGCGGGCGCAGAAGCAGAGGAGGGTGCACGGTTTGAAATCACAGACCATTTTACGGCTGACCCCCTTCAATGCAGAGCGCCCCCGCTGGCATGCAGGTCTTCGGATCGCTCCAACGCGCAGCGAATTGCCTGGCGAATGGCTCGAACCATGTCGGCCAATGGCATGGATGGGCTACCTTGCTCAGGCAGCCAGGGCACGTGGATGAAGCCCGCTGTCGTGTGGGCCAGTGCTGTGCGCTGGGCCAGCGCATGCATCATCGTGTAAAAAACGTGGTTGCAAACAAAGGTACCGGCTGTTTGGGAAACCTGGGCGGCAATGCCTAGCGACGTGACTTCCTGCACGATGGCCTTGATCGGCAAAGTAGAGAAGTAGGCGGAGGGGCCACCGTGCACGACAGGGCTGTCCGTCGGCTGAGCCCCCACGTTGTCGGCAATGCGTGCGTCCTGGATATTAATGGCCACGCGCTCCAGTGAGAGTTCCGATCGTCCGCCCGCCTGGCCCAGACACAGCACCAGCTCGGGCTGGTGCCGATCGATCAGCGCGCAAAGTACTTCCACTGATGCCACAAACTGGGTGGGCAACTGGGCGGCGACTACCCTGTGGTTGGCTATCTGTCGTCTGTGCAGGGCCTGTGCCACCAGCCAGCTGGGGTTGACGCGGTCGCCCCCAAACGCGTCGAAACCCGTCACCAGAATCTTGCGGGGCAATGTGCGTCGGACGGATGGGGCAGCTACCATGCGGGAACTTTAGTTGAAGGAGTTACGCCATGAAATGGGAAGGCAACCGGGAATCGAACAACGTGGAGGACCGCCGCAGTGGCGGGCGAGGTTTGGGTGGCGGCGGTCTGCTGGGCGGGCGCAGCGTGGGCATTGGCACCATCGTGATTGCGCTGGTGGGCGGCTGGATTTTCGGCATCAACCCAATGACGATTTTAGGCATCTTGGGTGGTGGGGAACCGACGGCCCAGGTCAGTCAAAGCCCGCAAGGCCCGGCTCAAAAACCGCCAGCAAGTGACCAGCAGGTCAAGTTCATTTCCACCCTATTGGCAGACACAGAAGATGTCTGGAAGCAGCAGTTTGCACAGGCTGGTGCCAAATACCAGGAACCCAAGCTGGTGCTGTTTCGCGGCCGTACCAGTACGGGCGGCTGTGGTGCGGGAGAGGCGGCGATGGGCCCGTTTTATTGCCCAGCTGACCAAAAGGTCTACATCGACCTGGCTTTCTACGACACCCTGCGTACGCAGTTGGGCGCGCCGGGCGACTTTGCGCAGGCCTACGTCATTGCTCACGAGGTGGGCCACCACATTCAAAAGCTGATTGGCGTGAGCGACAAGGTGGACAGCATGCGCAGCCGCATGAGCAAAACCGATTTCAACGCCCTCAGCGTGCGCACCGAGCTGCAAGCCGATTGTTTTGCCGGTGTGTGGGCGCATCACGCGCACAACCAGCGTCAAATTCTGGAAAAAGGTGACATTGAAGAAGCCATGAATGCCGCCGCCAGAATTGGCGACGACGCCTTGCAGCGTGCTCAAGGCGGCGCGGTAGTACCCGACAGCTTCACGCACGGCACCAGTGCGCAGCGCCAGCGCTGGTTTGGAGTGGGTCTAAAAACGGGGAATCTTAAGCAGTGCGACACCTTTGTCGCGAAGGTTCTGTAGCAAAAATTAGACTGATGTGCAATCAGGGCGGGCATTGGCGGCTATCAAAAGCGTAGTGAATTGCGGTGTACCCAGTTACCCAAAGGCATTTGCTGCAAGAAATTTTTTTGAACGCAGAGGACGCGAAGGTGATGTGAAAGAAGGCACAGCGCAGTATTGGAAATACGGCTTTTCGAATTTTTTGCGCCCCCTGCGCTTTCTTTGCGTCGTCTGCGTTCAATCCGAACGCAGGGAGCCAAACAAAAATTACTGATTGGGCTGGCGCAACTGTGTTGGCGCCGGGGTCATCAGTACCAACAGGAAGCGCTCCGGTGTGGTGTCTTGTCCGGCTGCAGCCAGCACGATGCGATTCACGCCCCCAATCGGCATCAAATCCAGCTCGAAGGTCTCGGGTGCCTTACCTTCACGCGCGCGGTCAAGCAACGCTTGCAATGCCTTGACGCTGTGTGGCGTCAAAAAAGTTTTGAGCGGCACACCCAGTAGTTCTTTGCCCGCCGCGCCCAGCAGTCGCGCGCCAGCGAGGTTGATCTCGCACAGCACGGTTTTTGCGTCGATAGTCATGTAGCCCACAGGCGCCCGCTCGACCAGGACGGTCTGGCGCCACAGGGCACCCTCCTGCTCAGACTGTGAGCGACGAAGTTCTTCATGCTGAAGATCAAGCTCGACCTGGTGAACCTGCAGTTCGTGAAGTAGCGCCATGGCGTCTCCCGCCGTAGCGGGCGATGATGAAAGCTGGTGTAGCACTGCCATAGCGTCGATCGGGCTGGCCCGCTTGACCGCTGGCGGGCTGCTGCCGCCCAATTTGTCTGCGGCTCGCTGGCGCAGGCTCATCAGGCTGTAAACCTCATTGAGTGCATCTGACATTTGAGCTCCTACGGGTTGGGTATTCGTGGTTTGAATAAATCTTGACGGTAACTTCTAAGCCTTGCGCAGGCGTGATTCCAGTTCTTTGGCTGCGGTGATGTCAATAAAGGTAATCACCACACCTTGAATCACGTTGGAGAGCGTTCGGTAGGGCTTGATCCGGACCATGAACCAGAGTTTGTCCGTGGTGGTGATCTGCTTTTCAGTGAGCGTCAAGGTGCGCAGCGTCTCCTTTGCATCGTCGTTCAGCTGCGGGTAAATCAGCGTGTTGGCCAGTTCCGTCAGGGGTCTGCCGATATCGCCTTCACGCAGGTGCACGATGCGCGCGATCTGGTCGGTGTATCGCCGTACGTTCAACGCACTGTCCAGAAACAGTGTGGCGATGTCGGTGCTGTTCAGCAGGTTCTGCATGTCGCTCTGCGCCAGGGCCAGATCGTCGAGCTTGGATTGCAATTCGCCGTTGAGGGTCTGCAGTTCCTCGTTCATCGATTGGGACTCTTCTTTGGAGGTGGTCAGTTCCTCATTGGCCGACTGCAGTTCTTCATTGGTCGATTGCAGTTCCTCGTTGGCCGCCTGCAGTTCCTCCGCCGATGCGCCCATCTCCTGGCGCAACGCATGTATCTCGTCTTTACACCGTTGCAGTTCCTCGGCAGTGACCGCGTCGATTGCGCCGACTTTCCCGCGCTTGCGCTTCGCAGGCTCGGTGACATCGCGGAAAACGATCATGACGAGTCCAGCCAGAGACTTCGGCTCCTGCATGGCCTTGACCGTTATGTTCAGCGTGAACTGTGCGTCGTCTCCCAAGCGAAGGCCGCGCAATTCGACGGTGCTGCGCGCCTGCAGCGCCTGCCGCAGCCCCGCCGCGAGCTGCGCCCGTATGGCCGGGCGTGCCATCACATGAATGTTCCAGTTGGCCTTGCCAGATGCCGGCTCCAGATATTTGCCGACGCTGCCGTTGATGTAGACGACATCGCCCTGTTCATTGACCAGTACAGCAGCAGGGGAAAACTCGGAGAGCAGAGCTTGTTCCGCATGGGTCTGCAGATTGGGGGACGGGCTGGCTTGTTGCGACACTTTCGACTCCTTGGAAAGCCGGCTCGGGAGCGGGCGAGAGATGACAGGAAATTCCACCGGCCCGACACTGAGCGCTGACTCGTTGCGCCAATAGAGCCTGGATTTCAGACTGAGCGGCGTGAACAGGGCGTGCGAACCGCCGACGGTCTCGGAGCCCCCCAAAAGCAAAGCGCCTCCCGGGCGCAGGCTGTAGTTGTAAAGGGGCATCAAACGCCTTTGCAAGGTGGCGTTCAGATAGATCAGCAGGTTGCGACAACTGAGCAGGTCCAGATTGGTGAAGGGCGGATCCAGAATCACATCGTGCTGGGCAAACAGCACCATTTCTCGGATCTGCTTGTCGATCAGGTAGCCCTCGCCCTGGACCGAGAAAAACTTCGCAAGGCGCGCCGGGCCTACCTCAGCCACGATTTTTGCCGGATAGCGGCCCTTGCGGGCGAAGCTGACGGCGTCGGCATTCAGGTCGCTGGCGAAGATTTGCACCGTTTTGCCTGCTGCCGCTGGCAACTCGGCCATCACTTCCTTAAAGACCATTGCCAGGGAGTAGGCTTCTTCACCGGTTGAGCAGCCCACCACCCAGGCCCGCAGGCGGTGGCCTTCAGCGCCGCGCGTGAGCAAGACCGGCAGCACAAATTCCTTGAGCTCTTGCCAGACCTCGGGGTCGCGAAAGAAGCTGGTCACGCCGATCAACATCTCTTTGAACAGAAGGTCCAGCTCTTGCGGATTTTTTCTGACGAACCCTTCGTAGTCGGCGTTGGTCAGCAGGCCGTGCACGCTCATGCGGCGCTGGATGCGTCGGCGCATGGTGCTGGGCTTGTAGTCCGAGAGATCGTGCTTGATGCGGTCGCGAAGCATGTGCAGGATCGAAAAGAGCGCTTGCGAATTGCTTTCGTCACTACCGGCGGGTAACAGCGCTGCGGCCTGCCGATCGGCAATGACGCGCAGGATGTGTCCGGGTAGTTCGGCCGGAAGACCGACGATGTCGACGCAACCTGCAGCGATGGCGCTCTTGGGCATCGAGTCGAATTGCGCCGACTCGGGCGATTGCGCCAAAGTCAGACCGCCCTGCGCTTTGATGACCTGCAAGCCCAGCGTGCCGTCGGAGCCCATCCCTGACAGCACCACACCGATGGCCCGCTCCCCCTGGTCGCGCGCAAGCGAGGAAAACAGCAGGTCAATGGGCAAACGCAAGCCGCGAGGCTGGGCCGGCGGCGCGATGTGCAACATGCCAGACGCGACTGTCAAGTCCCGGTTGGGAGGGATGACATAGACGACATCCGGCTCCAGACGCATCGCGTCAGCAACTTCGACCACCTGCATGGCGGTGTTTCGCCGCAGCAGCTCAACCAGCATGGCTTTGTGCGTTGGATCCAGGTGCTGAACCACCACGTAAGCCAAGCCACTGTCTGCGGGGATTTGAGCCAGGAATTGGCCGATCACTACCAGCCCACCGGCCGAAGCGCCTATGCCGACAGCCTGAACCGCATGGTCCTCTCCGGCGTTGTGACCGTGGGTTGGGGTGGTGCGCATGGGGAAGTATCGCAGGGGAGGGCGTGGCGACAGTTATGCGAACCGATGGCGCGAGCGTTTGGCGAACTGCGTGTGAATATGTTGTTGCAAGCCGGCGTTCACAGTCAATGACGCATCCAGCATGTGTTTGCGTACCGAGCGCAAAGGGTAACGACCCTGCTCAAACCTTTTGATCGCCGCCACGATCTGGATGCGATTCTTGGGCGACTATGGCTGCGCCCCAAGCACCGGAGAAAGCGCAATTGGGGTCAGAGTCGAGTCTGACCCCAATAAGTCCATTAAAAACAAGCCCAAGAGGTAGAGAATTATTTACGCGATTCCTTGCCCAACTTTTCCGATTAAGAGTGAGCCAGTGCCTGGGAAGAAAATGTTAACGATGATGGCGACAGTTTTCATGAGAACCTTCTTGGGTTAAAGATTAACTGGGTTGGCAACTGGTGCGTTGCAAAACCACTAGGCACTGCGAATACCGGGAGGCCAATTGTTTTACGCCGAGGACATTCTTGTCGAGCAAGGGATTCCCCTTAGGTTTCCCTTGGTCTGCCTTCGGCTGGTGGCGCGTTTTAGGCGCTGCGCAACAGCCGCTCGGCCCGCAGTATGACCGGCGCGTCAATCATTTGCCCGTCTACCGAGCTCGCGGCGCCACTGCTGGCTTGCGCAGCAGCCATGACACGGCGCGCCCAGGCCAGTTCATCGGCAGTGGGCATCAGCGCGGTAGTAACCGGCCCCACTTGGCGTGGATGGATGAGCAATAGCGCGCCAAAGCCATCGCGCCGGGCGCGGCGGGTGTAGGCGGCCAGACCTTCGCTGTCGTCCAACGCGGTGTACACGCCGTCTATGGGGGCGGCCAAGCCTGCTAGGCGGGAGGCCAACACGAGTGGTGCGCGGTAGGGCGCAAACATCACCTCGTCGCGGTCTTCGGGCGTGGCTTGCAGTCCTAGGTCTACCGCCAAATCCAGCTTGCCAAACACCAAGCGGTCGCAGCCCGGCGCGCTGGCAATGGCGTGCAAGTGGTGCAGGGCCAAGGCAGATTCAATGATGGGCAGCACGGGCTTGCCCGTGGTGGTGGAAACTACGCTCAGCGCTGCTGCGTCTTCTGCCTTGGGCAGCATGACCGCTGCCACCCTGGCATGGCGGCACAGGGCCAGGTCGTCGGCATGCCACGGCGTGCCACAGCCGTTGGTGCGCACCACCACAGGTTTGGCACTGGGGGCGTTGAGCCACTGCAGCAGGGTGGCACGCGCAGTGTCTTTGTCGGCCACGCTCACCGCGTCTTCCAGGTCCACTATCACCACATCGGCACCCGAGGCCAGCGCTTTGTCAATGCGCTCGGGCCGCGTGGCGGGCACGAACAAAAAGCTACGTGCGGTTGGAATGCTTAAAGTAGTTGCGGTGTCGAGGTGTGTCATACAGCTCTTTACATAGCGCCACAGGCGCGCAGCGCTTCAGCATCAAAGCCCAGTTCTAGCAGAATGGCATCGGTGTGCTCGCCCAACTGTGGCACGGCACCCATGCGGGCGGGGTTGGCCGCGTCGCTGCCTGGGGGAATGAGCGCGGGCAGGGGGCCTGCGGGGGAATCTACCGTGGCCCAGCGCTTGCGCTGGGTTAGCTGTGGGTGGCGCCACAGGTCGGCCAGTGTGTTGACATGCGCGTTGGCAATGTCGGCGCCGTCTAGGCGCTCTATGACCTCGTCTGCCGTCAGGGTGGAGAACATGCTCTCTATCAG
>JAYUXO010000362.1:0-7711 GCA_043753505.1 Comamonadaceae bacterium | reverse complement strand
AGGTGTGGCTGGCCGCCGATCACAGCAAGTTCAACCGACCGGCCATGGTGGAACTGGCCCAGTTGTCCGATATTCAGCGCCTGTTCACCGATGCCCTGCCTCCCGAGCCGTTTCCGGCTTTGTTAGCAGAGGCGCAGGTGCAGTGCGATGTGGCTGTCTGAATGCGATTTTTCCTGTCTCAGGTTTTGAACGCAAAGGGCGCAAGCTGTGCTCACCATTTCGCCCAAGATCAACCATGACCTACCTCCTAGCCCTCGACCAAGGCACCTCCAGCTCCCGCAGCATCGTGTTTGACCATCTGGGCCAGGTGGTGGCGCAGGTGTCGCAAGAGCTGCCGCAGATCTATCCCAAGCCCGGCTGGGTGGAGCACGACCCGATGGAGATCTGGCGCGGGCAGTTGGCCACGGCGCGCGCTGCATTGGTCAAAGCGAAGCTCACAGCTCAAGACATCCGCGCCATCGGTATCACCAACCAACGCGAAACCACCGTGGTGTGGCGCCGCAGCACCGGCCAGCCCATTCACAACGCCATCGTCTGGCAGGACCGTCGCGCCGAAGACACTTGCGCACAGCTTCGCGCGGGGGGTCACGCGGCAACGATTCAGGCGAAAACAGGGCTGCTGGTGGATGCCTATTTCTCGGGGACCAAGCTCAAATGGATCCTGGATCACACGCCCGATGCGCGCAAGCTGGCGCTCGCCGGTGAGCTGGCGTTCGGCACGGTTGACAGTTGGCTGATGTGGCAGCTCACCGGCGGCAAAGTCCACGCCACCGACGTCAGTAATGCCTCGCGCACGATGCTCTTCAATGTGCACACCAACCGCTGGGACGATGAGCTGCTGGCGCTGATGGACATTCCTTATGACCTGATGCCCCGCGTGCTGCCCTCCAGCACGCATTTCGGCGAGGTGAGCGCCGATCTGCTGGGCGCTGCCATTCCCATCGGGGGCGTAGCCGGTGACCAGCAAAGCGCGCTGTTTGGCCAGGCCTGCTTTAAGGCGGGCATGGCCAAAAACACCTATGGCACCGGCTGCTTCATGTTGATGCACACGGGCGGCCAGTTTCAGACCTCCACCAACGGATTACTCACGACATCTGCTGCGCAAACAACGAACCAGACTGAATTCGCCACCGAAGGCAGCGTCTTCGTCGGCGGTGCGGTGGTGCAGTGGCTGCGCGACGGGCTGCACGCTATTTCCGACAGCGCGCAGGTGCAAGCCCTGGCGCAAAGCGTGCCTGATGCGGGCGGCGTGATGATGGTGCCGGCATTTACCGGCTTGGGCGCGCCCTACTGGAAACCCGACGCCCGCGGCACCATCACAGGCTTGACCCGCGGCACCACGGTGGCCCACATTGCACGCGCGGCGCTGGAGTCCATCGCCTACCAAAGCGCCGCCCTGTTGCAAGCCATGAGCCGCGATGCGGTGGCCGCTGGATCCGCCCCAGTGGCGGAACTGCGGGTAGACGGCGGGGCCTGCGTCAATGATTTGCTGATGCAGTTCCAGGCCGACCTGCTGGGCATACCCGTGGTGCGCCCGGCGGTTATAGAAACCACGGCGTTGGGCGCGGCCTATCTGGCAGGGCTGGCGGTGGGCGTCTACGACAGCACCGACGAGTTGGCCGCGCTCTGGCTCGCAGAGCGGCGGTTCCTGCCTACGCTGGCCCCGCAACGCGCCGATGAGTTGATGCAACGCTGGGAACATGCGGTACGGCAGGCGACATTGGTGTAAATTGCTATGATATTTATAGCTGCTTGAGCAATTAACAAAAGGGTCACGAGCACTTTTGATCAAATTTTCAGTGTCGACCCGCTGGCAGATGTTCTTGACGCGTGCGGGCATCGCGCAAATACCATGCACCCACATCGCCATGCGCCTGGGTGCGGTCGCAGTCAAACCAGGCGTACAACAGGTTTATGGGCTTCGGTTCCTGGGCCAACAAGGCTTTGAGTTCGTTCAAGGCAAGCCCTTGTTGGCAGGTGTTAACGCCCGCAAGGGTAGGCACCCAAGCGGCTTGGTCCGCAACGCCATACGCATCGAAATTCAGCACGCCGAAGGGCGCAGCGGGCTGGGCAGCCACTTCCACCGGCCCCACCACCGTGGCTTGAATCTGCTTTTGCGCAATGTACAACTGCCCGATTCGCTGTCCCGGCTGCACATATTTATCCAGCAGCGCAAAGGCCGCATCGGGCCGCTTGCTCCAGTTGATGGGGTCTTGGGCCGTGCGCTGGGGGTAGGGCCCAACCGCGAAGTCCACCGGCACTTTGTCCAGCAACACAGGCAGCATCTGGGCCTGCTCATCAGACAGTTGCACCGCGCCCGAATCCAGCCAGCGGCGCTCCACACGCTGACCCGTTTGTGGGTCTTCGGCGACTTCCAGCGCCCGCACACCCGCGTCTGAAAAAGAGGTGTACACATCGAACAGGTTTTGCTCCAGCGCAGCGCTGGGTCTTCCGTTCGTAAGCGGTGCCCGCTTGAGCATCGCCCGCTCGTAACGTTTGCCGGTGGTGATGCCGGTGCCATCGCACGAATAGTGGCGCATGGCCGCGTTGTCAGCGGCTTCCAGCACATACCAATCCAACGCCTGCGGCTGCCACGCGAACGCCAGTGGTGCCTGGTAGCGCACTTCACTGTTCGGCCACTCGCGGCATTTGAGGATGGCTTGTGGGAGCGTCAGGCGGGCAAAGTCACTGCGCGCCTGTGTTTGCCATGTGGTGTCGGGCTTGTTTTCAAAATACAGGTACGTGCCGGCGGCGCTCAAGCCAACCGTGATGCCGATCAACGGGCCCCAGTTTTCGAGCAATTTGATGTGCTTTGAGCCAACATGACGCTTCAGCCTCGTCTTTTGGGTGCTGAAAAACCACGAGACGGCACCCGCAGCGATAGCCAGCAGTAGCGCAGCAACGACCTTATTGAGGAAGTCCATATCGAACTTTAAAAACGGTCGAGGTTAAGGTTTCGCCCGTCGCCAATCCCGCATTCGCAACAAGACCGATGCCAGCAACACCACCGCCGCCACCCCGCCCGGAAGCCACAGCAAAAAGTACGGCGGTGTATCGCGCTGCGGCGTGAAACGGGCTCGCACTGCCGCGTCAGGGCCTTTGTCACCGGTCCACACTGTGACGGGGGCTTTCAATTCCAGCACGCCGGGCCGTGCGGCTTGGCACGCGGGCAGCGATTCGTAAAAAACGCTTTCGGCTTCGGTGTCCATCGGAAGGAGTGGTGCTTTTTGAAACTCACAGTTATCTACGAAACATTTCATCCCCGACTGTCGGTCGGCATCCGCCATGCCCACACCCCACAGCGCCATGACGACCGCTGCTCCGCCCATCACCACCAGGCTCACCCATGCGGCTTTCACCACGAAGCCCATGATCCCGAACGCTTTTTCGCCGCGCGAGCCGGCAGTGGGTTGGAGGCCGCTGTGAGGGGCTTCATTGGTTACCGGCTGGGAGACTGCCCGTCGCCCAGGTACTTTTGAAACACATCGGTGTAGTCGCGTTTGGCGTAAACATTCAAGGTCATGTTGTTCAAATTGCTCAGCAGCGACTGGTAGTGTTTGATCACGGCTTCTTCGTTTTCAGCGGCATTCAGCTTGAACATGGAGGTCACGCCATGCAGGCAGGTCACCGCGTTTTGCCGGGCCACTTCCTGCTTGCCCTGTATGCGCGAGATGCCGATCAGCGCCTTGTAAATGCTGCGCAGCTGGGGCAAAAAAGTTTTGCGAATGTCGATAGAAAACGCCACGCCGCCAATCGAAAATTTCAGCTCGATATCCAGATCAATAGTGCCTGCCGTCTCGATGGTGATGTTGTCCACATCGTCGGTTGCAAACTCAAAGCGCTTGATGGTGCGCTTGGACGACACAGCGGAATCGCCGTCCACATGAATCACGCCCAGATTGGTAAAGCAGTATTCGTCTTTCCTGGATTTGATCAAAAAGAAGATGCGCTCACTGTCTTCATGGAACAAATAGTCGTCAGCATCAACTTTGTCAAAATCGCTTGAAGGCACGATCACGCCCACATCGCTGAGGCCCAGCGCTTCACTGGCCAGTCGTTTGAACATATCGGTTCTTTCTAATAAGTGGAACAGGGTTGGAGATTGTGAAAATTTGCTGCCGGTTGTGCAAGCGGCTATTTGCGGCTGGTGCCATCGCTATTCATGCTTTTTGCTGTTGCGTCTGTTTATTGAAGAAAATGGCACCTAGCCCTTGTCAATACTGCTCAAACAGCTATTGATTCAGTAGCGCTTAGGCTTGTGTCGCATCCACAACAAATGCCGACATGTCGCCCAACACAGCCGCCGTCCGCTCAACCCGGGCCGCCATTGCCAAAGGGGAACAGGCAGCAGGCAGCCCGGCGTGGGTACAGCAACGCACGCACGACGGCGCGCGGGTGCCATTTTTATCAAGACCCCCCGCGCAGGCAGGCGGAGCAGATTTGGTGGGTGGCAGGCGGATAAGGCTGCGGCTTGCAAGCCATCGCATGCCTTGCTGTTATGCTATTGATTCAGTAGCTGCCTGAGCACATTTTGACTGGGCTGCAGTCACTATTTGCTTGAAACGTCTCCAATCACACCATGACCTCTTCCCACACCACCGGTCGCATCGCTTTCATTGGCGGTGGCAACATGGCCAGCGCCTTGATTGGCGGGCTCATCAAAAGCGGTACGCCGCTGTCGCGTATTCTGGTGGTGGAGCCATATGGCGATGCGCAGGCGGCCCTGAAAACCAACTTCAATTTGCCTGCACTGGATCGCCCTGACTCCGCGCTGGAAGCAGCCAGTCTGGTGGTGTGGGCCGTCAAACCGCAGGTGTTCAAAGAGGTGGCGATCCAGACCCGCTTTCACACCAAACAGGCCTTGCACCTGAGCGTAGCTGCAGGCATTGGCAGCGACAGCATTTCGCAGTGGCTGGGCGTGAGCCGAGTGGTGCGCGCCATGCCCAACACACCCGCGTTAATTGGCCGAGGCATCACCGGACTGTTTGCGCGCGACGGGGTGCAAGACGCAGACAGATTGGCGGTGGAGCAGGTCATTAGCCCCACAGGGCAGTTACTCTGGGTGGCGCAAGAGGCGCACATTGATGCAGTGACCGCACTGTCGGGCTCGGGGCCCGCTTACGTTTTTTACTTTCTGGAAGCCATGGCCCAGGCCGGTGCCGACATGGGCCTGCCACGCGACCAGGCCCTGCAACTGGCCATTGCCACCTTTTCAGGTGCCGCCGAATTGGCAAAACAATCCGCCGAACCGCCCGAAATACTGCGCTCGCGCGTCACCTCAAAAGGTGGCACCACCCACGCAGCCATTCAGTCGCTGGAGCAGGACAACATACGCAACCTGTTCATGCGAGCCCTGCATGCCGCGCGGCACCGGGCGCGGGAGATGGGGGAGGAGTTTGGGCGTTAAGCCCACTCCTGCGACTCACCCAACTTACTGTGTCGTCCAGGCGTAATAAGCGACGCCGTCCAGTTTGAAGTCTGGCAGGCTGCTGACCACGTAGTTCTTTTCACCCTCACTGATCGTGTAGAAATGGGTGCCCCGTTTGGCGTTATAAAAACGGTAAACCGGCAAAGCCTGGCCGCCCACAGCGGATTGCGCATTCCAGGTGGGGCCTTCATAGGCAAAGTCTTTCAAGCTGGTTTGCACATAGTTGCGCTCGCCTTCAGAATGGGTATAAAAGTGAGCCTGGGTGCGGGCGTTGTAGAACCTGTAGACCGGGGTGGCCTGGGAAGCAATAGGCACTGCATAAGCATAAAACGCGATGTTTTCGTACTTGAACGAGGGCACGGACGCAATGACGAAATCGCGTTCGCCCGTGCTTTGCGTATAGAAGTGGGCACCTGTAGTGGCGTTGTAGAAGCGGTAAACCGGAGCGCGGGGCACCACGGGTGTGGCAACGGCAGACGACAACCAGCGGCTAAGGGCCGCGATATAGGCCAGGTCAAAGCGCCCGTAGGTGTCATAGCCGCCAAATTTGGGGGTGCCAATACCTCTGTAGGCTCCACCGAAAGAATCGGTACAAAACGAATCACCACCCCTGAGCTGGCCGACCAGGTAGCGTTTGCCATTTTGCGTAGACCAAATACCTGAGCCGCTGCTACCCGATTCTGTAATACCAAATTTCGAGGTGACGTCGTAGTACTGACTCTTGGATTCAGTGGAGTCTGCACACGAAAAAGAACCATTGACCGACGAGTTGTCACAGGTCAGGTAGCCAGAAATCGAGCCGGTGGCATATGCCTGCAGATCACCGGATGGATGGTGAACACCGAGGGTGGCCGAATTCATCGCTGGGGGCGTCACACTCCACCCCGAAAATTTAGTTCCTGCGGGCGCCGCACTGTTTAAACGCACAAATGTCGTGTCCGTCAAGACGGTGTTGTACAACAAAGTCGCACCACCTCGAACCTCGATGGTAGGACGTGACTTGTTGTAGATGTTGCAGCCTGTAGAGCGAAAGAAAAACGTGCTGACCAGCGTGGAAGCCACCGTTTGTGTGGAGATGCAATGATTGGCTGTCAGCATATACGGCGTGAATAAATTGTCGCTAGCCGCCATCAAGGTTCCTGTGCATGTGTAGGTGCCACCGGACTTAACAAAGGTGAGCAAGGCGACCGATGCGCTTTCTTCGTCATAAACGGACCCTGTGCAGGTGATGTCTTGGGAGCAATAGCTGGAGTCCGCAAGACCTTTGGGAGATTCGAGCTCAACCTTGGCAAAAATATGTGACAGGCGGGGAATGGAAATAACCACCTGGTCCTGGGATGCACCGGCAGGTAACTCAATTTCCAACGTGACCGTCTCGCCAGAAGTGGGTGGCGTCCAATAGGTTCGGGCGTCTTGCGAGAAATCGCCCGCATCCCGATTGGCGGTCAGCGTTGAGAGCACTTCTTGCGCCGATATTTCATGTTGGATAGGCAAACCGGGTGAGTAGACGCGTAACACCGCTTGCGGTGGCAACTGCTGAACCAAAATACCCAGACGAATTTGGTGCGCACCGGGTGAGGAGATGGTGATAGCCGCCACCGATCCTTTGTTGCTGGTGGCATACCAGCGCAGCGCACTCGCCATGGCCGATTCGCGGGCCAGCGCGGTGAGGTCTCGGGGAATGCCAATTTGAAAAGCTTTAGGTGCCAGCACGTCTTTTCTTCTGGCGTTTTGGCGAAGGCTTTCGAGCTGCTGTTTCGCTACGGGCTCCAGGACGATTGCCGTCGACTGCGGCGCATTGCGATTTAAACGGCTTGAGCTGCGTTTAACTTCCCCCGGCATGTTGTCCGGTTTGATCGCCCCGTCCTGCCTGAGGACCAAAGGTTCGGTTGCTGGCACCGTTCCACCGGGCAGGCCGCCCGAGGCCGCGGCTACGGTGGTTGCAGGACTACTGCCGCCACTGCCTCCGCAGGCCGAAAGTGCTGCACAGACAGCAAAAAGTCCGATGGTTGGCGAAAAAATGCCGAGTAATTTATTAATCACGATAAGCCCCTGAACAAACGTTTATACACATTTTACTTGCAGTAACTCTAGGGAACCTCTGATTAACCCCCTCTAAGCCTGCGCACCAAAGCCTGACTGAAATTTTCAGCTGCTTTTGGCGGTTTCGGTAATAGCTGGATCGTTCAGTTCTTGATAGCTGCTTACTTTTTAAGCAGATTGACCCGTTTTCTGGCCCCTTGGGTTGGCTTTTGCGCTTCTCATGCCCCTTGCACACGCACC
>JAYUXO010000361.1:0-7739 GCA_043753505.1 Comamonadaceae bacterium | reverse complement strand
AGCAGCTCGTGAAAGCCTGCGTAAATGCCCCAAACCAGATCGCCCCGCGCAGTTGGCACCATGACGTGGTCAGGCACACAACCGCTGGCGTGGCATTCATGTGCAATGGCTTTGTAGCCTTCCACCGCCAGCGGCGCGCTGCCCAGGGCTGGCAAGTGGTGGTTAGTCAACGCCAGGTAGCCGGGTTGTTGTGCTCTCATTTGTACGAAAGCCCAGCGGGCAGCGTTGTCGGCAAATGCAAAGCGTTGCGCGCCCAGTTGGTTGAGTTGCTGCACATACGTGCTGGGCATGCCCTCGTAAGTCGCCACCTCGCAGGCCAGGCCAGCTGCCTGTGCGTAGCGCGCCGCCGACACCGCAGCATTGCCTGACGAGGCCAGCACCACGGTATGTGCACCGAAATCAAGCGCCTGGTTCACACCCATGGCAGACATTCGATCCTTGTGCGAACCGGTCGGGTTGCGCGATTCGTCTTTAATGCTCAGGCGCAGCACCCCCAGGTCGCGGCTCAGTCCCGGCATGTCAAGCAACGGCGTGTTGCCTTCGCCCAGTTGAATGCCTTCTCCGTAAGGTAGCTGGTGCACTGTGTCACCGGGCGCATAGTGCGCGCGCAGGCTGACATGCAAGCCCTGCAAGCGGCAGACGGGGCAACCGTTATGCAACAGTTGCAGCGGGTAAATCGCCCCGCAATGCAGGCAACACAAACCCGTCAACCGCGGGTTTCGAACAGGTAGCGCAATGCGGGTTGACAAAGCTTTTTTAATCAATGCGGACATGGCGGGGTTGACTTGGAATGCTCAAAGCGTACAAATAACAAAATAAAAAGATAGGCATAAAAATTGTCGATTGATAAGCGGATTAATCAATGCGATTCACTGAAATTGAAACTTTCCGAGCGCTGATGCGCAGCGGCACCACCCACAAAGCGGCTGCTTTGCTGCATGTGACGCAACCTGCCATCAGCCAATCGCTCAAACGGCTGGAAGCGCAGTCGGGCCTGCAGCTTTTTCAGCGCACGGGTGGGCGGCTGTTGCCCACGCCGGAAGCCCATGCGTTGCTGCATGAGGTTGAGCGCGTGTTTGTGGGTTTGGACACGATTGAGCACCGGCTGCGCAGCCTGCGCGACTTTGGCGTGAACCAGTTGGACATCAGTTGCTACCCCGCTTTTGGCCTGGGGTTTATGCCGCGTGCGCTGTCCCGGCTGCGCAGCCGGCAGAAAGATGATCCCTGGCCGCAGGTCTCACTGCAGGTTCTCAGCTCCAAAGACGTGCGCGAACGTGTGGCCCGCGGCCAGTCAGACTTTGGTTTGATGGCCGATGAGTTGTCGCTGGACGGTATTGCGCATTCCACCTTTGCACGTTTTCCAGGCGTGGTGGTCATGCCGCCCGGGCATGCCCTGGCCAGGCTGAAAGTTGTCAAGCCAGAGCATCTGGCGCAAGTGCCATTTCTGGCCTTGAATCCCGAAGACGCCTCGCGCATTCGCCTGGAAACGGCGCTGGGTGACCACGGGGTGCGCCTGCGCGTGGCGGTGCAAACGCCTTATGCAGCCAGCGTGTGCGAACTGGCGCTGCGCGGCCTGGGCGTCGGGCTGGTCAACCCGATAACGGCACTGGATTACGCCGAGCGCGGGCTGGTGGTGCGCAAACTGTCGGTCGATGTGTCTTTTGCCTGCCTGCTGGCCTTGCCTGTGGGCAAAGTGCTGTCGGGCACGGCCACTCAGTTTCTGGCGCTGATGCGCAAACAATTAGCTGACGACGAGCTGCTGCTGAAACGGTATTTGCGCTGATTCCACACGAACGCGTCTGCAGCCCAATCCGAAAGGGATTAACCCATTTTACGCATCAAATCAGCCACCAGACCTTGTATTTATTGCTCAAGCAGCTATGAATTTGATAGCCCCTCCAACAGCATCTGTGTGACCGCTGCAGCACCCTCGGCACGGCAACCCGTGGTGTTTTGCCCACTCCACAAGGGGCTGAAGTCGCCCAAGCCCAGTTTTTCAGCTGCCGCTCGCAAAGGCGCTATTCCAGCGGTGGCGGTGGGAAAAGCCGGTGCCAGGTCGCAGAGCGGCCCCAGCTCGCGCATCACCCGGTTCACGATGCCGCGCGCGGGGCGGCCGGTGAACAGCGTGGTCAAGGCGGTGTGCTGCGCCACGTGCAGCTTGGTGTGCTGCGCCGCGTGCAACGTCGTGTGCTGCGCCGCATCGCTTTGCAGCGCCGCGCGGTGCACGGCGCTGGTGGTGGCTTCGGTACAAAGCAGGTAAGCCGTACCCACTTGCACGCCCGCTGCGCCCAGCGCCATCGCAGCACGCACACCCGCTGCGTCGGCAATGCCGCCGGCGGCGATCACCGGGCAACGCACAGCGGCCACGATTTGCGGCAGCAAGGTGAACGTGCCTTGCTGCGTGCTCAAGTCAAACGTCCAGTTTCCCGTCAAGTGCTCTGCCAAAAAGACAGCGCGGTGGCCACCGGCTTCCAGGCCCTGCGCAATCACCGCATCAGCACCGTTGGCCTCCAGCCAGCGCGCCTCGGCCACGGTGGTGGCGCTGGACAGCACCACCGCGCCCCAAGCTTTCACGCGGGCCAGCAGTTCCGGCTTTGGCAGACCGAAGTGAAAGCTGACCACCGGCGGCTTGAAGGCTTCCAGCACATCCGCCGCCTCGTGGGTAAATGGCGCACGGCCCGCGCCAGCGGAAATGGTGGCGGCGTTGATGCCGTGCTGTGCGTAATACGGTGCAAGCGCCGCGCGCCAGGCGGCTTCCCGAGCCGTGTCCGGCACCGGCGGTGTGTGGCAGAAAAAGTTGACGTTGTAGGGCTGGCTGGTTTGCGACGTGATGGCCTGTAACCCGCTGCGCAACACATCCAGCGTGAGCATGGCGCAAGGCAGTGATCCCAAGCCGCCCGCGTTGCTCACCGCGACGGCCATCGCGCTGCCTTGCACGCCGGCCATGGGGGCTTGAATAATGGGCCACAGGGTGCCGAGTCGTTGACTGAGCGATGGTTGGCGGTGTGTGGTCATGCGGTTGTTTTCAGGTTGGCAAGCCAGGGGCGTTTGTGTCAGGAAGCCTTTGGTTCACCGGGCTCCAGTTCGTAATGAAACACTTTCGAGATGATCTGCCAACGCCCATCAATCAGCACCAGGGTGAGCAGGTCTGTGAAATGTTTCGGCTTGATCGAACACACCACCCGCGCCAGCGCCGTCACCGGCCCTGCAAACTCAATGGCAATGATCTGGTCGGTGCGCGCATCTCCCCGGCTGGCAGGCGACGGGCGCTTGTCCACGATGGGGAAATACGCGTCCATTCCCAAAGTCAGCAAGCTTCCATCGGTGGCGCAGGCGTACAGCGCAGCGGGGTGAAACACCTGCCGCAAGATCTGGGTGTCGCTGCGGTACAAACCCTCAAAGTAGTTATTCAAAACGCTTGTAATGGCATCAAAAGGCGGGGTCATGGTGTCTTTCGGTTTCAGATTGAAAAAAGGCGAGCAGTGGCGGTGCGAGCTTATTTCTGTAGGGCACGCCGGACGGTGACACTCTGACCGCCGACTCCCCAATTGTCGGTATCGACTTCTTCAATGACGACAAAAGTCGTGGCGGGGTCTTTGTTCAGCACGCGCACCATCATGTCGGTGCTGTCCCGAATTAACTGTGCTTTTTGTTCGGTCGTGACACCCTCTCGGGTGATTTGAATATGAAGGTAGGGCATGGTGGGTTTCCTGGGTGTTGCGTGGTTAACGAACTAAGCCATCAAGCCTTCGGCCTTCATGGCCTCGCGCACGGCGGGCCTGGCGGCCACGCGGCCTAAAAAGCTTTGCAAGTCAGCCAGGTCAGACAGATCAAGCCCCACATGTTTGGCCCAGTGCGTCACGGTAAACAGGTATGCGTCTGCGGCCGTGAAGCTGTTCCCCGTCAGGTAGTGGCGACTGGTCAGGCAGCCGTTGACCCACTCATATTTTTTGCGTAGCAATGTGGCGTGCAGACTTTTCGCAGTGGCTTCAAAACCTGGGTTGAAAAGCGGCGTGAACGACTTGTGCAGCTCGGACGTGATGTAGCTTTGCCACTCCATCACCCGGTAGCGCGCCAAGGTGCCGGCTGCAGGCATCAGCGTGGTGTTTTTTGCCTGGTCCGCGATGTATTGGGCAATCACCGGGCCTTCCGTCAAGCGCTCTCCGGTGTCCAGCTCCAGCACAGGTACCTGGCCTTTGGGGTTGATGGCGTAATAGTCCGCGCCGGCAGAAGTAAGGTGTTTGGCGGTATCGATTTTCTCGAGTGAAAACGGCAGGCCCGCCTCGCGCAGCACGATGTGTGGGGCCAGTGAGCACGCAGCGGGGGAGAAAAACAACTTCATGACGTTCCTTGAATAAAAGTGGAACAGCCATGTTATTGATTACATAAACTTTGATAAATATAGAATTTGACAATTCATTCATGACAAAAAGCTAACAATGCCGCGTCAATTCGGAGACCAGATGCTCAACGGCATTGAGCTGTTTTGCCTCACCGCAGAGCTGCAAAGTTTCACACGGGCAGCATCGGCAGCAGGGGTGACACCCGCGGCGGTCAGCCGCTCGGTGTCCCGGCTGGAAGGGCGACTGGGCGTGCAGCTTTTCAACCGTACAACACGCAAAGTGCGGCTGACCGACGAGGGGCTCAGCTATTTTGAGCAGTGCCGCCAGGCGCTCAGCCAATTGATGGATGCGGAACGTGCCGTGACCGGCGAGCAGCAATTGCCCTCAGGCAAAGTGCGTATCAGCCTGCCCACTTCTTATGGCCACTTTCGGGTGCTGCCGCTGCTGCCTGCGTTTCGTGAGCAATACCCAGCCGTGGATCTGGAATTGCACCTGAGCAACCGCAACATTGACTTTGTGTCGGAAGGCTTTGACCTGGCGGTACGTGGCCGTGCGCCGCCGGACTCTGGTCTGATAGCGCGCAAGCTGGAAGACGCGCTGTTGGTGGTGGTCGCCACGCCAGCCTACCTCCAGCGTCGCGGCACACCCACAAACCTGGAGGACCTCAGCCGACACGACTCGGTCCAATTCGTGCTGCCCAGCAGCGGCCAGCGGGTGGCGTGGCTGTTGCAACGGGACGGCCGTACGTTCGAGCAGTCCACCACGGGCGGCATGCATTGTTGCGACGACATCCTGGGCCCGGTCACGCTGGCGCGACATGGCGCGGGTTTGTTGCAGACCTACCGGTTGCTGGTTGAAGACGATCTGCGCAGCGGAACCCTGGTGGAGGTGCTGCAGGCATTTGGCGGTGCGTCGCGTCCGTTTTCCCTGATTTATCCCGCCAACCGGCACATGCCGCAACGGGTGCGGGTGTTGATTGACTTTTTACTTCATGGTTTGCGTCAGCATGCGCCCGGCTTGCCAAGTCCGGAACATTTGGCAAAGGTTTGATCAGAAAGTACGGAACCGACGCCCCGGCAGGCCTATCATTTGACAATGCGTCGCTGGTTTCTTGTTTTTCTCATTGTGCTTCTCCCCTTGCGGGTGTTGGCTGCCGATGCAATGGCTGTGCAAATGCTGGGACAACCCTTTACCAAAGCACCAGACAAAGCACTCAACAAAGCTTCTGACGCTACAGTTTCAATAGCTGCTTCAGCAGATAACAAAAGGGCTATAGCCACTTTTGATGTAAAAACCCAATCCTTGCAGTCCACCGCCTCGCCTGCGGCGACGTCCGACTGCCACGGCAATATGGCCGCCACGCCCATGCCCCCTGCGACCGTCGACGCCAACGCTGTGCTGACCGACTGCGGCAGTTGCGCGGCTTGTGCGTTGTGCCACCTCAGTGCCCTGCCGGTTCTAGCCGTTTTTGCAGATCCGTCCCCGCTAGCACAGGCCCCGCGTGTGGCCACCATCACCCGCTTCTTCAGCGCCGAGCGCGCACCCGGCTTCAAGCCACCCATTTCCTGATCTTCCTGCCCGTAGTCCGTCTGCCATTGTCCGTATCAGGCGTTGGCAGGTTTGTTTACCCGTTTGGAGATCAATATGAAACTCATTTTTTATGGATTTTTGGCGCTGCCATGTTGGGTAGCACTGTCAGCCAGCGCCCAAATGGTCGGTGTAGGCGGTAAGGGCGGTACGCAGCTTGTGGATCTGACAGATCCGGCAGATGCCAAGGTGAGCGTGCCCGCAGTGGTCTACCGCTCGGTGTTTGCCGACACGCCTACCGGCGTGGAGCAGGAGACAGCAGACTGGAGGAAAGCCAACGCTGAGGTCGGCCAGTTTCGCCGTGGGCATGTGGATATCTTGAAGTGGGAGGCTGAGCAGGAGGCCCGGCGCAAGGCTGCGATGCCACCCGTTCCATCCATTGCACCCAGCCCGTCTGGCATGGGGAGCAAACCATGAAGCGACCCGTTTTCAAGCTGCGCGCGCTGGCTGTTGTGGCAGCTGTTTCACTGGGTGGTTGTGCGTCACTTGAACCCGATGGTGGCCTGGGCAAGGTGCAGCAGATGGCATCCACCAAGCCGGGTCTGGCCGATGCCACGCTGGCCCGCGCACCCACACCCGAGAGCCAGCAAGCCGTGGCTGATTTGCTTAAAAAAACACTGACTGCTGAAGCCGCCGTACGCATAGCACTGCTCAACAACCCCAGCCTGCACGCCAGCCTGTCGGCGCTGGGCATCAGCGATGCCGACCGGGTGCAGGCCGGGCGGCTGCCCAACCCGCACTTTTCCATAGGTCGTTTCAAGGAGGGCGATAAGGTCGAGCTGGAACGGTTTTTGAAATTTGACGTGGTGGGCCTGCTCACCCTGCCCTGGCGCGCTGAATATGCGGGCCAGCAGGCACAACTGGCCCGAATGCAAGCGGCCACTGAGGTGGTCAAGCTCGCGGCTGATACGCGCAAGGCTTGGGTGAACGCCGTGGCAGCCCAGCAATCGGCTGGTTACTTGCGCGACGTGAAAGAGGCCGCCGAAGCCGGTGGCGAGCTGGCGCGCCGCCTAGCCCGCGTGGGCAACTGGAGCAAGCTGAACCAGGCGCGCGAACAAAGCGTGCTGGCCGACGCCACCGCCCAACTGGCGCGCGCCGAGCAGACGGCCTTTTCCGCCCGCGAGCAGCTCACGCGCCTTTTGGGCCTGTGGGGCGCGCAAACCGCCTTCACACTGCCCGAGCGCCTGCCCGACTTGCCTAAAGCGGTGCGCGAAATCAGCGATGTGGAAGCCCAGGCCCTGGCGCAAAGGCTGGACGTGAAAAGTGCGCAGGCCGAAAGCCAATATGTGGCGCAGAGCATGGGCTTGACGCGCGCCACTGGCTTCATCAACGCACTGGACATTGGGTTCATGCGCAGCACCACCCTGGACCGCGACACAGGCGAAAAAGAGGTCAAACGCGGCCCGGAGATCGAACTACCGCTGCCCATCTTCGACTGGGGCCAGGCCCGCAATGCCCGCGCCCAAGCCGTCTACATGCAGTCAGTCGCGCGAGTGCGCGGTACTGCCATCAACGCCCGCAGTGAAGCTCGCGAGGCCTACTACGGCTACCGCACGGCCTACGACCTGGCGCGTCACTACCAGAGCGAGGTGGTGCCGCTGCGCAAGTTCATTCAAGAGGAGATGGTGCTGCGCTACAACGGCATGTTGAGTAGCGTGTTCGAGCTACTGGCCGACACCCGCGCTCACTCACTGGCGGTGAACGGCAGCATTGAAGCGCTGCGTGACTTCTGGCTGGCCGATGCCGATCTGGACACCACCCTGTCCGGCACTTCACCCGGCGGCATGACCGCCATGAAAGCCTCCGCTG
>JAYUXO010000360.1:0-7802 GCA_043753505.1 Comamonadaceae bacterium | reverse complement strand
TGCCTTAGGGCAGAGCGGCTTACGTCTCCCGCCGAATGGCCTGTGCTGCGGCAGCCATCGGGTCCGCTTTCCGCTGGCGATAAACCGGGCCATAGCGCTCCACATCGGGCAGTTCCTGTGCAAGTTGTGCGCGCCACACGTTTTCAGACGTGGTGCGGGCGCGCGTGGGTAATTTACAAAACACCGGCTGGGTGTTTGACCACACCCCATCCCACAGCTCCAACAAGCGGTAGCCCATGTCGCTGGCGCGCTGGGTCACCACACCGATCAGCAATTGTTGGCCTTTCATCTGAAGCATGATTTTTTCAATCGAAATGGTGCCGCGCAAGGTGTTGAACGGCACATCCTGCGCTGCGCTCCAGCGGCCCGTGCCCGCAGCTTCTTCTACGCAAAAGTGCAGGCTCAGCAAATTGGCCGCAATCACCATCCGCCGCCCGTCCGCCAGGGGCGTCACGTTGAAAACGCTGGCAGCCAGGCCGGTGCTGAACAAACGACCACCCGTGGCCCTGTAGCGGCCCACCAGGTAGTGCCACACGTAGCCATCGGGGCCAATGGAGAAGGCTTCTTCCATGCCTTGCGCGGTTTTGAGCACCACCGTGCTGTGCCACATATCTGCCTGGCTGGGTTTGGCCGATGTATCAACCTGCGCGCTGCCGTAGGTCGGGGCAGTGGCTGTGCGGATGGTGTGGGTGCGTGTGGTGCCGTCCATCGCCGGGGCATACGCCGGTTGCTGGGTGATACCAATGTCAATGGTGCCAGTGGACGGGGTGTGGGTGTAGGCGGTGGTGTTCATGGGCTGTAGTTTTGTGCCCGCACCCCTTTTCAGTCCTTAAGCAAAACTGACTCGTTCTTAAATGTTCTGAAGGTTTCAAAACCAACTGAAGCGGATTAACTACATTTTTAAAAAATCTGTATGGATTTTTCGAAAGTCCTTAAGAAATCCTTAAACTTTAGAAAATTTGTAAATTTGCAACACTAAAGTTAAGAATGACTGCTGAATTTAGCTTTCCGGGTTTTGAACTGCATTTACGCAATCGGCGCTTGCTGGCCAATAGCGGCAGCGCCGTTGCGCTAGGTGCCCGGGCGTTTGACGTCCTGGCCACCCTGGTCGGGCGCTCAGGTGAACTGGTCACCAAATCGGAGCTGCTAGACGCGGTATGGCCCGGCTTGGTTGTGGAAGAAAACAACCTGCAGGTGCACATTTCCACGCTGCGCAAAGTGCTGGGCATGCAGATGATTGCCACCGTGCCCGGCCGTGGGTACCGATTTACCGGACAGGTCACACAAGCCGGGGCTGAGGCGCCGACAGATCCTGGGCGCAGGCCACCATCCAGTGTGTCCACCAGTGCGGCCTCGCCCCAACCCAGTGTCAGCTCCTTGCCCGAACCTGCCAAAAGCCAGGCCGTTGAAGTTGCGCAAGCGCTGTCTGTTCAACCTTTATCCCCGGAGCCCACGCCGTTAGCTGCTTTCACCAGTCCCCAAGCCATGCAGCAAATGGCCACGCTGGTCGATCAAGCCCCCCGGCAAGTCACCTACTCTCGCGCCGCCCGCGCCATTGCCGTGCTGCCCTTTGTGAACCAGAACGACGACCCGGACCAGGAGTATTTCTCGGACGGCCTGGCGGAAGACATCATTTTTAAACTCACGCGTTCCCGCTGGCTGTTTGTCATCGCGCGCAACTCCTCGTTTGTCTGGCGCAAGTCGACAGAGTCCCTGGCCGGCATCTGCCGGGCGCTGGATTGCAGTTTTTTGGTAACCGGTACCGTGCGCCGCTCTGGTAACACGCTGCGGATATCGGCCGAGCTGACCGACGGGCTGCGCAACCAAACCCTGTGGGCGCAGCGTTTTGAGGTGCCAGTAGACGACCTCTTCAAGATTCAGGACCGAATTACCTCCAGCATCGTCAGCGCGGTAGAACCGGTGTATCTGCGCCAGCAAGAACAGGTCACCAGCCAGAACCTGGCAAACAACATCCAGGCGCCCAACATGCAGTATTGGGACTACCTCATGCGTGCACGTTGGCACTTTTGGCGCGCTTCACGCAAACACATCGATTCGGCCCAACAACTGCTGGTCAAAGCCCTGGTGGTGCAGCCCGACGATGCGACGGCCTTGTCCTTGTTTTCGTTTACCTACATGGCCCGTGTGTGGGCGGGCTGGTCCGACAACCCCAAAGATGAAATCATCGAGGCCAACCGCCTGGCCCTGCGCGCCATCCGCAGCGACGACTCCGATGCGAACGCCCATTTCACCCTGGGCACCGCCTTGTCGTTCACCGGCAATCTGGGCCAGGCCATTGCCGAGCTGGAACATGCGCTGACCCTGTACCCGCAGTTTGCCGCTGCCGCAGGCGAGCTGGGCCGTTTGTTGGCGTTTGCAGGGCGCACCGATGAGGCGGCCGAGTACATCCTGCAAGCTATCGATGCCAGCCCTCATGACCCGCACCTGAGTCTGTGGGTGCGCAGTCGCGCCATCGCCTGCTTTGTCGATGAGCAATACCCTCAAGCCCTGGCCTATGCCCAGCAAGCCACCGCCAAGCGGGCCAACTGGTTCTTTAATTACTACTTGTTGGCTGCCTGCTACGCCGCCAACGGCGACGCCGAAGGCGCGGCCCGTGCGCTGGAACAAGCCAAACCCTATGGTGCCTACACCCTGCAAGCCCTGCGCTTTGGCCATCCGTTTGTGAACCCCAAAGATCTGGAACGCTTTGTCGGCCACCTCACCCAGGCGGGCTGGGTCAGCACATGACGAACGACTTCGCCGCTGACGCGGCTTTGATGACTGGGTCGCTGGATCCGGGTCATCTGTCATGGTCGCCAGAACGGCGCCGTCATCTGTCATCGCTACTGAATAAATTGTCCTGTCCACAACACCCCTTGCACCATGACCGCCCCCAAAAAAATCGTCATCCTCGGCGGCGGCATTTCTGCCCTGACAGCCGCTTTCGAAATGACCCGGCAACCCAATTGGCAGGACCACTACGACATCACGCTCTATCAGATGGGCTGGCGCCTGGGAGGCAAGTGCGCCACCGCGCGGGGTCCGAACGCTCGCATTGAAGAGCACGGCATTCACGGTTTTCTGGGCTGCTACTACAACGCCCTGCCGCTCATGGCCGATTGCTACCGCGCCCTGAACCGCCCCGCCGGTGTGCCGCTGGCCACATTTGAAGAAGCCTTTAAACCCAACAGCTTTGTGCTGATGTGGGAATTTATCGATGGCAGCCTGAAGCGCTGGCCGTTCACCGCGCCCACCAATTCGCTGCTGCCGGGTGACCCGTCGTCGTTGCAAACCGTGCAGCAGTGGGTGGGCGGCGTGGTGCAGTTTGTGGACCAATTGCTGGAGCCGGTGCACACGCCCGCGCTATCGGCCCAGAGCATTGAAATGGCCCTTGAACTGACGGTCGGCCGTGTCCTGTTGCGCGAGCTGCGCCAAGTCATCCTGGCCGCTGAATCGCTGGTTGAACATGTGCTCGCGGCCTTCGAGCCCCTGTGGGTCTGGCTCAAGTCCAAACTGCAGGGGCTTATTGAAGGCAACGACGACCTACGCCGCCTGTACATCACCGTAGAGTTTCTGCTGGCCCTGGTGCGCGGCACGATTGCCGACAACATTTTCGAGCGCGGTTTTGACAGCATCGACAACGAAAATTTTTCCGACTGGTTGCAGCGCCACGGCGCATCAGTCATCACTGCCAGCTCGCCGCTAGCGCTGAACACGGTCAATCTGTCCTACCAATACCCACAAGGCGATACCGCGCGCACCGCGCTGATGGCCGCCGGCGCCTACCTGCACTGGACGCTGCGCAGCTTTGCTTTTATGGGTGCGTTTGCCTGGCTGTTTGAAGCTGGCTCAGGCGAAACCGTGGTGGCCCCGCTGTATGAGGTGCTGAAAAAGCGCGGCGTGAAATTCGAATTTTTCCACAAGGTGGCCAGCCTGGAACTCTCAGCTGACAAGACCCAGGTGTCTGCCGTGAATATGAGTGTGCAGGCCACTTTAAAGAACCCAGCTGCAGGCTACGACCCGCTGATCAATGTGAAAGGCTTGCCCGCCTGGCCTGGCGAGCCGCTGTACGGACAATTGGTGCAAGGCACGGCGCTGCAAGACCAGCACATCGACCTGGAGTCGTACTGGACGCCTTGGCAGCCTGTCGCCACCCGCCAACTCCAGGCCGGTATGGACTACGACCAGATCCTGTTTGCCATTTCCATCGGTGCCGTTCCGTACTTGTGCGCCGACATCGTGGCCGCCCGGCCCGACTGGCAAGCCATGGTCGCCCGGGTCACCACGGTGCAAACCCAGACCATGCAGATCTGGCTGACACGCACTACCGCTGAGCTGGGCTGGGACATTCCCTTTAAAAACCCGACCGACACCGTCATCGGTGCCACCTACATCAACCCCATCGGCGGCCAGGTTGACTTCACCCACCTGCTGCAGTGGGAGGATTGGCCCGCCTCCGCCACACCAAAAGCCCTTTGGTACTTCTCGGGTGCCATGGGCGACTACGGCACCCCACCCCCATTTTCTGACCACGGCTACCCCCAACGTCAGTACGACAAGGTCAAAACCCAGTGCATACAGTATCTGCAAGCCGCCACCGGCCCCTTGCTGCCCCAAGCCACCACAAACGCCGTCGCTCCCCCCGGTGACCCGGTAAGCCTTAACTTTTCGCTTTTGCATGCCTACGACGAAGCCAGCGCCGGCATGGGCATCCAGCGCTTTGACCAGCAGTTCTGGCGCGCCAACATCGACCCCTCAGAGCGCTACGTCACCAGCCCACCCGGCAGCACCTCTGCCCGTCTGAAGGCCTGGGAATCCGGTCTGTCGAATCTGGTGCTGGCGGGCGACTGGATCTACACCGGGCTGAACGTGGGCAGTGTGGAAGGTGCCGTGATGGGCGGCAAATTGGCCTCGTATGCGGTGTGCGGGCTGCCGCTGTTAAAGGATGTGGTGGGGTATCCGAAGGCATGACGGCAAATACGGTGCGTTTAATGGTCAAAAGTGCCTACAGCCCTTTTAAATACTGCTCAAGAAGCTATAAAATATATAGCAATTGACTATCTGTTTCGACGCTAGACGATCGCGCCAGCAAGCTGCAACAGCCTGATTCCCCCGCGGACGGGCACAATACATTCCTTTTATTTGATTCTCCGAAAGCACATCATGGGCAACAAAATCGTCACCGAAGCAGACCGCAAAGCTACCCCAGCGCCCACACCTTTGCTCGGTCAAAGTCTTCGTCGCAGTGGCGGCGGGCAAAAAATCAGCCTGGAGCGCGGCGCGGCCACCCGCAGCAAGAAAAACCCGGGTAAGCGACCCGGCAAGGGCGGCTGATTTTCTGGCGCAAGGCCATCTTGCGCTTTGGTCTTGACAACAAATCTTGACAGCAAAAATTCCCTGGCTGCAGCCAGGCGAGCCCTTCCCACCGATCCACAAGGCCTGGAACCAGGCCGACCCCGCACCCGGACTTCTGGCGGCGGGCGGATCGCTGGATGTGCACAGCCTCATGCGGGCGTACACCAACGGTATCTTTCCCTGGTTTAGCAAGGGTCAACCCATTTTGTGGTGGAGCCCTGACCCCCGCATGGTGTTGGTTCCAGCGCAATTCAAACTACACCGTTCCCTTCGAAAAACCCTGACGGCGTTTCGTGCGAACCCGTCTTGCGAAATCCGCTTTGACAGTGCGTTTGATCAAGTGATTCGGGCGTGCTCAGCCAGCCAACGTCCCGGCCAGGACGGCACCTGGATCGTGGAGGACATGGTTTTGGGGTATCAAGCGCTGCATGCAGCAGGCTACGCCCACAGCGTGGAAACCTGGGTTGAAGGCGAGCTAGTGGGGGCCTTGTATGGCGTGGCGATCGGCAGCGCCGTGTTTGGCGAATCGATGTTCACCCGAGGGCCTGATGCCTCCAAGATCGCATTGGCGGCGCTGGTGGCCTTTTGCCTGCAGCACCAGGTGTCGCAGATTGATTGCCAGCAAAACACGCGCCACCTGGCCAGTCTGGGCGCATGCGAAGTCTCACGTGCGCAATTCCTGACAACGCTACATGCCGCCACGCAGCGCGCCGCGTTACCGTGGAAATTCGAGCCCGTATACTGGAATTTGCTATTTCAACCACCGCTCATCACCGCTTTCATCGACCGACCCGCCGCCGCGTGACGCACCTAAAAGACCTCCCGTTTCAGGCCCTGCAGTTTTACGCAACAGCCCCCTACCCTTGCAGCTACCTGCCCGGGCACGTGGCACGCTCGCAGGTGGCCACGCCCAGCCATTTGATTCACACCGACGCCTATTCCGAGCTGGTGACCAGTGGCTTTCGGCGCAGCGGCATGTTCACTTACCGACCGTATTGCGACGGATGCAGCGCCTGTGTTCCGCTGCGTGTGCTGTGCGGTGCATTCAAACCCGACCGCAGCCAGCGCCGCGCAGTCAGCCGCCACAAGGACTTACAAACCCGCGTGCTCAAGCTGTGCTTTGTGCCGGAGCATTACCAGCTGTATTTGCGCTACCAGAATGGCCGGCATGCTGGCGGTGGTATGGACCATGACAGCATCGATCAATACACCCAGTTTTTGCTGCAAAGCCGGGTGAACTCCCGTCTGGTGGAATTTCGTGAGCCCACCACAGACGGCACGGCAGGGTCACTGCGCATGGTGTCCATCCTGGACGTGTTGAGCGACGGCTTTTCCGCCGTTTACACCTTCTACGAACCACAACCTGCCACCAGTTACGGCACCTACAGCGTGATGTGGCAAATCACGCAAGCCAGGCAGCTTGGTTTGCCGCATGTGTATTTGGGCTACTGGATTCAAGCCAGCGACAAGATGAATTACAAGGCGCGCTTCGCACCGCACGAACGGTTGATGGACGGCCAATGGCAACGACCCGAACAGACGCCAGCCGCATGAAAAAAAGTGAGCGCGTGGTGCAGACAGTGCCTGCCATCCAGGTCATTGAGCGCATCTACGCCTTGATGGACGTGATGGCCCAGCGGCAGGATGCTGTTTCCTTGGGCGAGCTGAGTGAAAAAACCGGCTTGCACCCCTCCACAGCGCACCGCATCTTGAACGATCTGGTGATGGGTCGTTATGTTGACCGGCCCGAGGCAGGCAGCTACCGCCTGGGTATGCGCCTGCTGGAGCTGGGTAACCTGGTCAAGGGTCGCCTGAGCGTGCGCGACGCGGCCCTGCCGCTCATGCGCGAGCTGCACAAACTCACGCAGCAGCCGGTGAACCTGAGCGTACGCCAGGGGGACGAAATCATCTACATCGAGCGCGCCTACAGCGAGCGCTCGGGCATGCAGGTGGTGCGCGCCATCGGCGGGCGCGCGCCGCTGCACCTGACGTCAATCGGCAAGCTGTTTCTGGCTGTAGACGATGCCCAACGCGTGCGCGCTTACGCTGCGCGCACCGGTCTTCCCGGCAATACGCGCAACAGCATCACCTCGCTACCCGTGCTGGAGCGCGAACTGGCCAGCGCCCGGCAATCGGGTCTGGCGCGCGACAACGAGGAGCTGGAGCTCGGCGTGCGCTGCATGGCAGCCGGCATTTACGACGACCAGCTGAAACTGGTGGCCGGCTTGTCCATTTCTGCACCAGCAGATCGTCTGGATGAGGGCTGGTTGGACAAGCTGCAGGCCACAGCGCAAAAAATTTCGCAGGCGTTGGGGCAAGTGCCTGCCTGATTTAGTGTAAATGCCGCAGTGGCGCAGATACCGCTGTGGCCCGGTTGTCGGCCACCCACGTGTCGCCCGGGAAATCCCGTGGCAAAAACGCCCGTCAAGGCGGGTCGTAAGGTGTCA
>JAYUXO010000359.1:0-7859 GCA_043753505.1 Comamonadaceae bacterium | reverse complement strand
TTGAGCTGGTGGACAAACGCATTGGCGATATTGCCGAGTCGCGCCTGCGCGGCCTGCAGACCATTGGCGAGTTCATGGACCGGCGCCTGACCCCGGCGCGCAGCACCTGCGTCTGGGCCACCCGGCGGCAGGACGCACTCTCGCAACGCGTCTCGCGCATGAGCAATCTGTTGCGCACGCGGGTGGAAATCGAGCAACAGCAAAGCAGCCAGGCCCTGCTGGGCGCCATGAACCATCGCCAGGGTTTGCAGTTGAAACTGCAGTCCACGGTGGAAGGCCTGTCGGTGGCGGCTATTACCTACTACATCGTGGGCCTGCTGAGCTACGCCGCCAAGGGTGCGCAGTCCATCGGCTGGCCGTACAGCCCCGAAAGCACGGCAGCAGCGGCCATACCGCTGGTGCTGGCTGGCGTGTGGTGGACGCTGCGACGCTTGCATCACCGCGTGCGCAACGCTTGAATCACGTTTCACAATCCAGCCCATGAAAACCATCCGCCTGCGCGAAGGCAAAGAACGATCTTTGCTGCGCTTTCACCCCTGGATTTTTGAGTCGGCCATTGCGCGTGGCGGTGCCGACGCGGGTGAGACCGTTCGGGTGGAGTCGTATGCAGGGCAGTTTCTGGCCTGGGCAGCGTTCAGCCCCGCCTCGAAAATTCGCGCCCGGGTCTGGAGTTTTGATGAAAAGCAACGCATAGACGCTCCTTTTTTAATAGCTGCTCTAGCAGTATCTATAAAGGCTAGAGACCGATTTGACATAAAAAGTGACGGCATGCGCTTGGTGCACGGCGAATCGGACGGTTTGCCGGGCTTGATCGTGGACCGCTACGGCGACACGCTGGTGGCGCAGTTTTCATCAGCAGGCGTGCAGCGCTTCAAGGATGTGCTGTGCGATGGCCTGCTGGCGGGCACCGGGCTGACCCAGCTGTATGAGCGCTCCGACGCGAGCAGCCGCGCGCTAGAGGGTTTGCCCGAGGCCACGGGCTGGATTCGCGGCAGCGGTGCCACGCAGCTGATGTTGAAAGAGCACCACTGGCAGCTGGGCCTGGACATCGCCACCGGCCACAAAACCGGCTTCTATCTGGACCAGCGCGACAGCCGCAAAAAGTTTGCGGATACCTGCCAGCGCTTGCAGTTTGGCCAGGTGCTCAACTGTTACTGCTACACCGGCGGCTTCACGGTGGCCGCGCTGTGGGGCGGGGCCGGGCACGTCACCTCCATCGACTCATCAGCCCCGGCCCTGGCGCAAGCGCAGGCGAACGTGGTGTTGAATGGTTTTGATACCGGGCGCACGACATGGATGGATGCTGACGTGAACGCTTCGCTGCGTCAGTTCATTGCAGCAGGCCGTACTTTCGACGCCATCGTGCTCGACCCACCCAAACTGGCCCCCACCGTGGCCCACGCCGACAAAGCCGCCCGCGCCTACAAAGACATCAACCGCCTAGCCCTGAAGCTGCTGGCCCCGGGCGGCGTGCTGTTCACCTACTCCTGCTCGGGCGGCATCAGTGCCGATCTCTTTCACAAAATCGTGGCGTCTGCCGGCGCCGATGCGGGGGTTGACGGCTACATCACCGAGCGCCTGAGCGGCGCGCCCGACCACCCGATGACCTTGAGTTTCCCGGAAGGGGAGTATTTAAAGGGGCTGGTGGTTGTCAAACGGACTTGAATCGATTTCGAGCCTGCACGTTTCAGGAAAATTAAGAAAAATTTAAGAACTTTTTACTGGCCGCGACCTACACTTCGTCACACTCTTGCAGGAGTGTGTGGCAGTTAGTAGCTTTGTATTTTTTGAGCCACAGTTTTGGGGGGCGGTCAACGCGCTGCCAGCACTGGTTTTTAAACAGTTTTTTTTCCAGGAGATCACGATGAGCGATCCATTTGTCGGCGAAATACGTGTTGTCGGCTTTAATTTCCCGCCCAAAGGCTGGGCGTTTTGTGATGGCCACCTGCTGCCAATTCAGCAGTATTCGGCGTTGTTTGCGCTGCTGGGTACCACTTTTGGCGGCAATGGCACCACCACCTTTGCCCTGCCCGACTACCGTGGACGCAGCCCGGTGGGCATGGGCAATGGCCCAGGGCTAGCAGCAGTTATCCAAGGCCAGATGGCGGGCAGCCAGAGCGTCACCATTTTGAGCACGCAAATGCCCGTGCATACGCATACGGCCACAGGTTTGGAGTCGGCTTTTACGGGCGATGGAACGGTCATGAGCCCGCAAGGTGCGATTCCGGCGGTCGGCGTCGATTCAGCGCGAGGCCAGTGCACAGGCTATGCCCCCGCCAGTGCTGCGGATGTCACCATGGCACCCTTTGCCATCACTGTTCAGCCCGCCGGTGGCAACCAGCCTTTGCCCATCCTCAACCCCTTCCTGGGTAGCAATTTCATCATTGCCCTGGAAGGCATTTTCCCGTCGCGCAATTGATGTGATGCGATGGCCCGTCAGGCATGACGGGTCATCGCCTGGGCTTCGGGCCTGCGTTTTGCTTATTGAGGTGGTGTTCCGTTTGGTCTTTCAGTGAGGAGTTCTGTCATGAGAAAAGTGCAAATATCTGGTTTGTTGAGGTTGCTGTTGGTTTCCGCTTCGGTGGGCCTGGTTTCCTGCGGTGGCGGCGGTGGCGTGGAGGTCACCACCGGCCCCAATGCCTCCGTTGTCATCGGCAATGGCAGCCTGGAGCAGCCCAGTAGCGTGATTTTCAGCGGCACGACCCCTCCGCCCAATGCCATCGGTGCCAACGGCGACTACTACCTGAACTCTCTCACGGGCCAGCTGTTTGGCCCCAAAACCAACGGCGTTTGGTCTTCGGCCAGCATTTCCCTGGTCGGCCCGGCAGGCCCGGTCGGTTTGCCAGGTGTTGCAGGTGCCACGGGTGCTACCGGCGCTGCGGGCCCCGCAGGTGTCGCGGGTGCGGCAGGCCCAGCGGGCCCGGCGGGTGCCACCGGCCCTGCAGGCTCAGCCGGTACCGGCGCAACCGGTAGCAGTTTGCTCAGCGGCACGGTCGCACCAGCCAACAGCCTGGGCCAAAACGGTGACTTTTATTTGAACTCTGCGACCAACAACATCATTGGCCCCAAGGTGCAGGGCGTGTGGCCTGCCACGGGCACGTCGATCGTGGGTCCGGTGGGTGCCGCCGGTCCCCAAGGAGCCGCAGGCTCGCAAGGGGCGGCTGGCGCTGCGGGTGCCACTGGCCCCGCCGGTGCCACGGGTGCGACCGGCGCCGGTGCTGCTGGCGCTACGGGTGCGACCGGCTCCACCGGTGCAGCAGGCAACAGCCTGCTCAGCGGCGCGGGCGCGCCCAACAATGCGGTCGGTGCCAATGGTGACTACTACATCAACACGACCACCACGGTCCTTTTTGGCCCCAAAGCGGCTGGTGCCTGGCCGGGCGCAGGCGTGTCGCTGATTGGTGCCACGGGGGCTACCGGTGCCTTGGGTGCCGTGGGTGCCACGGGTGCAACCGGTGCTACCAGCGCAACCGGTGCCACAGGCGCAACCGGTGCCACGGGCGCGACAGGAGCTACCGGAGTCATAGGCGCGACCGGGGCCACGGGGGCAACCGGCGTGACCGGGGCCACAGGCGCAACCGGTGCGACGGGCAGCACGGGCGCAACCGGTGCTACGGGTGCCATAGGTGCAACGGGTGCCATAGGTGCAACGGGTGCCATAGGTGCAACGGGTGCCACCGGTGCCCTGGGGGCCACCGGTGGCACCGGTGCCAGCGTCTTGAGCGGCGCGGGTGCGCCGTCCAACGCGCTGGGTGCCAATGGCGACCTTTATTTCGACACGAGCACCGGCACCATCCTGGGTCCCAAGGCGGCGAGTGTCTGGCCCCTGTTCGGAACTGTGCTGACGGGTGTGACCGGGTTCACAGGCGCAACCGGTGCGACGGGCTCCACCGGGGCTACAGGCTCAACCGGTGCAACGGGTGCAATCGGTGCTACAGGATCGGGCGCGACCGGTGCCACGGGCGCGACAGGAGCTGTTGGCGCAACCGGAGCCACGGGTGCCACAGGCGCAGGGGTCACAGGCGCGACGGGCGCAACCGGCGCCACCAGCGCAACCGGTGCTACGGGTGCTACGGGTGCTGCCGGCCCGGCAGGGGCTACCGGAGCGACCGGTGCGAGCGTCACGGGGGCTACGGGTGCAACCGGTGCTACAGGCGTTGTCGGCGTGACGGGCGCAACTGGTGCCACAGGCGCAGGCACCACTGGTGCGACGGGCGCCAACGGCGCGAATGGTGCAGTAGGCCCTCCAGGCGCCATTGGTCCAGTAGGGGCAACGGGCGCGTCCGGTGCGAACGGGCTGGTTTTCACTGCCAGATTTAACAATCCAAACGCCCTCTCCGCATATTTCCCAGTTGCAGACGGCAACGTTGGAGTTAATGCCGCTGCCCCCTATAACTTGGCTGCTACAACCGTGCCGCTGGGCTGCACCTTCCGCTCGATTTTTGTCAGAGCAACCAACAATAACGCCGCTAACGCAGCTAGTAATGCCATCACCCTTACGCTGGTAAAAAATGGAGTGTCCACTGCGATGACCGTCACAGTTACCCCGGTTGCTTTCAATGTGACCGCATCTAACAGTACTACTGCCAACCAAGTGGCCGTGGTAGCCGGCGATACCGTGGCCTTCGCGTTAGCGCAGACGAGTACCTCAATTTTTTCCACCATAAGTACAACAATAAATTGCAACTAGGTTGGATTGTTTTTCTTTGGGTTACCCGTTTCGTGGCCGTTTTGGATGATTTGGAAGTGACCCGCCAGCCACCATGCCCAGCATCTGCCTGAACATGATCATCAAGAACGAGGCACCGGTCATTGACCGCTGCCTCGCGTCCGTCAAGCCCTGGATTGACCGTTGGATGATCGTGGACACCGGCTCCACTGATGGCACGCAAGACATTGCGCGCAGCCTGATGGCAGACCTTCCCGGGGAGTTGCACGAGCGGCCCTGGCGTGACTTTGCGCACAACCGCAACGAGGCACTTCAACTGGCAAACCAGCAAGCCGATTACCTGCTGTTTATTGATGCCGATGAAACCCTGGCCGTACCTACCGGTTTTCGCTGGCCGGTACTGGCAGGCGACGGCTACCGCTTCAACTGCGAGTACGCCCACCTGCGCTACCAGCGCAACGCGCTGATCGCCACCCGCCTGCCCTGGCGCTGGTGCGGCGTGTTGCATGAGTACCTGGACGCTGACCAGCCGCACAGCTGGGAGGCGCTGGCTGGGCCGCGCATTCTGGTCAACCACGACGGTGCCCGGGCGCGCGACCCCAAGACCTACCAACGGGATATCGACGTGCTGGAGCGCGCCTTGCTCGCTGAGCCGGGCAACGCCCGCTATGTGTTTTACCTGGCGCAAAGCCTGCGCGACGCTGGCCAGCTGGAACCCAGCCGCACCCGTTACCGGCAACGCGCTGACATGGGCGGCTGGGAAGAGGAGCGCTGGTGTGCCCAGTTCCGCGCAGCGCAGCTGAACGAACTGCTGGCCGACCCGCCGGAAACGGTGCGTGAAGGCTATCTAGCGGCCTACCAGGCCCGCCCCAGCCGCGCCGAGCCGCTGTACGAGCTGGCGCGCTACCACCGCGAGCGCAGCGAATTTGCGCTGGCTCACCTATTTGCCCAACAGGCTGCTGCGTTGCCCGACTCCACGGATACTTTGTTCATTGATGCCAGCGTCTACGCCTGGCGCGCGCTGGACGAACTGGTAGTGGCCTCGTCGTATGTGGGTTTTCACACCCAGGGCCGTGTGGCGCTGCAAAAGCTCCTGGTGGAGAGCCGGTTCCCCGCAGAACACCGGGACAGAATTCTGGGTAACCGGGCGTTTTTTGGGCTTTAAGCGGGTTGCCCGGCGCAGTGATTACTATCAAATAAATAGCTGCTTGAGCAGTTACCGCAAGGGCGCGAGGCCTTTTTACCTTAAAAATAGGGCTTTACGCTTGGCAGATTTGTTTTCGCCGCTAAACTCCCGCAGCCTCGAGAAGGCCTCCCGCCTGAAGGCCTGCATCCATTCAAGGTACCCCTGATGTCATCCGCTGCGCCATCCCTGATTCCTGCCACCATCCTGACCGGGTTCCTCGGCTCGGGAAAAACCACGCTGCTCAAGCGCGTGCTTGGCGAAGCGCACGGTCAGAAAATCGCAGTCATCGAAAACGAGTTTGGCGAAGAAAATATCGACAACGAGATTTTGGTGACGGACGCCAAAGAGCAGATCATTCAAATGAACAACGGCTGCATCTGCTGCACCATCCGCGAGGACCTTCGCACCACCTTGAATGACCTGGCCGAGAAAAGGCGCAAAGGCGAGCTTGATTTTGACCGCGTGGTCATCGAAACCACGGGTCTCGCCGACCCAGGCCCGGTTGCGCAAACGTTTTTTATGGACGAGCAGATTGCTGAAAGCTACTTGCTGGATGCGATCTTGACGCTGGTGGATGCCAAACACGCCGCTGCGCAACTGAACGACCGCCAGGAAGCGCGTCGGCAAATTGGGTTTGCCGACCAGATTTTTATCAGCAAGACTGATCTGGTGGACAAAGACGAAACCGAAGCGTTGATTCACCGCCTGAAGCACATGAACCCGCGCGCACCCATTAAAGCCGTTCATTTTGGCGATGTGCAGATCAACGAAGTGTTTGACCTGCGCGGCTTTAACCTGAATGCCAAATTGGACATCGATCCGGATTTCCTGAAAGACGAGGGGCATCACCAACATGACCACGCTGGGTATGACCATCCGGAAGGTGAGCACTGTGACCATCCGTCCCATGAGCGCCAGTCAAGCGATGGTCATCATCACCACCATGACGACGACGTCAAAAGCTTTGTGTTCCGCTCGCCGCGCGCGTTTGACGCTGCCAAACTGGAAGACTTTCTGGGTGCCATCGTCAATATTTATGGCCCCCGCATGCTGCGCTACAAAGGAGTGCTGAGCATGCAAGGCACCGAGCGCAAGGTGATATTTCAGGGCGTACACCAGCTGATGGGAAGCGATTTGGGCCCTGTCTGGCAGACCGATGAGCTGCGCAGCAGCAAAATGGTTTTTATCGGAATCGACCTGCCGCAAGACATTTTTCTAAACGGGCTTGAACAATGCCTGGTTTGATGTAGTCTCATGCCGCTTAAAACTGTCCCTGAAGACAGCCCTGTCAGCAGCTCTCTTGGCAGCTCTTTTATTCGCCCTTGACCCACCAGACTCTCTTTTAATGTTTGCCTCATTTTTTCAACTCATGGGTTTTGCAGCTGCTAAGGCGGAAAACCCTGTGCGGGAAAATCCAAAGGGTGATGGAGCAACCCGCGCTTCCCAGGGTATAAGCGTTGACGACGCTGCAGTGGATAAGCAGGTACGGCAACCGGTTCGTGCGGACATTGACAAAGTTCAAAACAGAGGGCGAGACGTGAAAAAAGCAGACAAAGCCAAAGCATTAAAAACGTCGGAAAAGACGTCAGACAAGACGTCGGACAAAGTGCCGAATAGAACGTCAAGTAAAACGTCAAATAAGGGTGCCGAAAAAGTCACGGTCAAACCCAAAAAAAATGCGACACCAGCCAAGCTGCAAAAAGTCGGATCGCCTGCCGAAAGCACCGTCAAAGCTGCCAAAGCGTCGGTATCCGCATCGAAACCAGTCCCTAAAGTTGCTGCAAAATCAAAGGTGGCACAACCGGTCATCAAGCAGCCCGTAAAACCCCAGCAAGTCAAGGCCACTGCGCTCGCGGGTACCCGTAAATCTTCTGCTCCTTCTCCTGCCCTGGTTACGCCTAAATTGCTTGGCAAAATACCAGTTGAAATGCCGATCCAAGCGCCAATCCAAAAGGCCAAACCTGCGCCACCTAAATCGGCAGGCAAGATTTCCCATCCATTAAC
>JAYUXO010000358.1:0-3187 GCA_043753505.1 Comamonadaceae bacterium | reverse complement strand
ACTTGCAGTATTCATACATGCCAGCGAAGTCTTTGGCAGTACGCCCCAGGCTGCCCTGAACGTGCGAATCAATCACCTGCGACATCGACAGATCGTGTCCGAGCACCGCAGCGGCCAACGTTGCAGAAAACGCCGCCGTGTTCAGACCCACCTCTTTCAAGGCATAGGATTTCAGGTACCAGGCGGTGCGGTGGTGTGGCAATTGCAAGAGCACGCGGTCAGAAATTTCTGCCACCACAGACCAGTTTTTCACGGCCACTTCCTGGTCTTGCCAGGCGCGCAGGTTATGCACAGTGGGTGCCTGTTTCACACGCGCCAGCCAGTACGCCCGCCAGGCTTGCGGATTCGGATTGCGCTCGATTTGACGGTCGCTGGGGGCGTCGAAATTTTGTGCGGTTTGTGCAAGGGTCAGGGTGTCGATGACGCTGAGCTTGTTTGTTGTGGCCAGGGCTTGTAGCCGCTGAGCATGCCGTTTCCGGAGTGCTTCATCGACCCAGGCCGGGTGCGCGTAGTGCATGGCGTCGTGATAGAGCAAGGCAAAGCGTGGCACGCTGGCAATCAGCGACTCGTAAGTCGCAAACCCGCGCGTGCTCTGGCCTGCCAGAAAGTAGCCATGAACCAGCGCTGCACGTGCCGCCAGGCTGTAAAAGCCGGTTTGCGCCACCAGGCCGTCCAGCAACATTTCGGCTTGACCGAAGCGAAGCGCAAACAGGTTCCACTGCTGGGCTGAGGTGTCTTTCGCCGCCGCCGCGCCACGCCCTTCCATGGCAGCTTTGGCATACACCAGGCCCAACATGAAGCGCGCGGCCTGCGAGCCCGGCCGGGCTTGCGACCAGGCCTGCGTAACACCCAAAAAATACAAGCCGCGCCCGTTCAGTGCGCCAATGGTTTCGTAGATCACCGCAAACTGTTCTTGCGCCGACGGCAAGGCTGCAGCCTGATCCCAGTAAGCCTGCACCGCTGCATGGTCACCCGCCTGCAGCTTGGCCAGCATGGCAATGGGGCCACGGTAATGCGCGCCCACGGTGTCTGTTTCCAGGCGGCTCAGGTTGATCGGTGGCGGCTTGGGCAAGGCCATGCCCAAGGTGTGCACAGCCCAGTCTTTTTCCGGCGCGCAGGGAAAAATGCTGTCACCGCAGGCCACCAGCGACAGGGCCAGCAAAGCCGCAGCGCAGGCCCGGCCGGTGCGCTGCACCAGCCCGTTTTTTTTCACAGCACGCCCCAAGCAGTGGCTTGCGCGCCTGCGCCGGACGTGGCCTGTACAAACGCGCGGAGTTTGGCTTTGGCTGCTCCTGATTCAATAGCTGCCCGAGCCGTATTGACACCGTCAAACATCGAATCAACCACATTGGCCGCATACAGCGCCACACCCGCATTCAAGATCACGATGTCGCGCGCAGCACCGGGTTCGTTGTTGAGCACCGACTCCAGCATGTGGCGCGATTGCTCGACACTTTCCACCTTCAATGCGCGGTTGCTGGCCATGGGCAGCTTGAAGTCTTCGGGGTGGACTTCATACTCGCGAATTTCGCCTTTATTTAGCTCGCCCACCAGTGTGGCGGCACCCAGGCTCACCTCGTCCATGCCGTCGCGGCCGTAGACCACCAGCGCGTGCTGCGCGCCCAGGCGTTGCAGGGCGCGCACCTGAATGCCCACCAGGTCGGGGTGGAACACGCCCATCAGGATGTTGGGCGCGCTGGCCGGGTTGGTCAGGGGCCCCAGGATGTTGAAGATGGTGCGCACACCCAGCTCTTTGCGAATGGGGGCCACGTGCTTCATGGCGCTGTGGTGGTTCGGGGCGAACATGAAGCCGATACCGACGTCTTCAATGCATTGGGCAATGGCTGCAGGCGACAAGTTGATGTTCACGCCCAGCGCCTCCAGCACATCGGCGCTGCCCGATTTGCTGCTGACGCTGCGCCCGCCGTGCTTGCTGACTTTGGCCCCCGCCGCAGCGGCCACAAACATGCTGCAGGTGGAGATGTTGAAGGTGTGCGAACCATCGCCGCCAGTGCCCACGATGTCGACCAGATGCGTTTTGTCGGCCACGTGAACTTTGGTGGAAAATTCCCGCATCACCTGCGCAGCGGCGGTGATTTCGCCAATGGTTTCCTTCTTCACGCGCAAGCCGGTGATGAGAGCGGCCATCATCACCGGCGACATCTCCCCGGACATGATCAGGCGCACGACTTTCAGCATCTCGTCGTGAAAAATCTCGCGGTGCTCGATGGTGCGTTGCAAGGCTTCTTGGGGGGTAATGGGCATGAGACTCTCCAATTTTTCAGGCGTTTTAGGCTGCTCGCCCTTTAGTTTATTGCTCAAGCAGCTATCAAATTAAGAGCGCTGATCGAGGAAGTTTTTAAGCAAGGCATGACCATGCTCAGTGAGGATGGACTCGGGGTGGAACTGCACGCCCTGGATGGGCAGCTCCCTATGGCGTACACCCATGATCTCGCCGTCGTCTGTCCATGCCGTGACTTCCAGAACCTGCGGGCAGGTGGTCCGTTCGATGGCCAGCGAGTGGTAACGGTTGACCGTGTAAGTGGGGGGCAAATCCGCAAACACGCCCACGCCGGTGGTGGTGATGATGCTGGTTTTTCCGTGCATCAACTGCTGCGCACGAATGACCTTGCCGCCAAACGCCGCACCAATGCTCTGGTGACCCAGGCACACACCCAGGATGGGCACCGTGCCGGCAAAGTGCCCGATGGCCGCGACGGAAATGCCCGCTTCGGCGGGTGAACAGGGGCCGGGGGAGATGACGAGGCGGTCGGGCTTGATTTCTGCAATACCTTGCAGGGTTATTTCGTCGTTGCGAAACACCTGGACCTGCGCACCCAGCTCGGCGAAGTACTGCACCAGGTTGTAGGTAAAGCTGTCGTAGTTGTCAATCATGAGGAGGTCCATGCAAATACCTTTCACCGCAGAGGCGCAGAAAACGCAGAGGGCCGCAGAGCGTTGGAGACTCTTTGAATGCCTTGTTTGAGCGTTGCTTCATTGAAATTGAATAGCAAACCAGACGTCAGTCCAATTAATCTCAGGTAGGTCAATAGCTGTGCGGTATGCAGACGTTCAAGTGTCACGACCGCCTCGATCTCGACAATCACAACGCCTTCAACTAGTAGATCCAGTTTCAACGGCGCTGCCAGTGAATGCCCGTTATAAATAAGTGCAACGGGTGCTTGTG
>JAYUXO010000357.1:0-3190 GCA_043753505.1 Comamonadaceae bacterium | reverse complement strand
ACGAGCTGCTCGACTATTTGCAGGGCGCAGAAATCATCATCCACAACGCGCCGTTTGACGTGGGTTTTCTGAGTAAGGAGCTGGAACGTATCGGCCGCGCACCCTTTAAAACGCACGTAGCGCTCGTCACTGACACGCTGCTCATGGCCAAGGAGCTCTTTCCCGGCAAACGCAACAGCCTGGACGCGTTGTGCGACCGTCTGGAAGTCGATAACTCCAGTCGCACGCTGCACGGCGCGCTGCTGGATGCCGAGCTACTGGCCGACGTCTACATCAACCTCACGCGCGGACAGGACGCGCTGCTGATAGACATGGGTACGACTGAACAATCGGCGGGAACGATTGAGCTGATCGACCTGCGCGGCTTTGACTTGCTCGTGCTTCTTGCCAATGAGCAGGAGACCAACGCGCACGACGCGGTGCTGATTCAGTTGGACAAAGCCAGCAGCGGAAAAACGATGTGGCGTGGTTTTGCGCCAGCTGCAATGGCATAATTGTGGGCTTCGGTTTTGCGCGGCTTACCCAGTTCAGCGCAACTGCCCAAGGGAGATTAGCTCAGGGGTAGAGCACTGCATTCACACTGCAGGGGTCACAAGTTCGAAACTTGTATCTCCCACCAACCCCCCCCCGTCAATTTCAAGCAGAAATGGGCTTACGGCCTTTTAAATACTGCTCAAGCAGCTACTGATTTTGTAGCTGTTTCAGTTGGCATGTCCAGCCGCGCTGTTTCCAGCACCCACTGCCGAAAGCTGACCAGCGGTGCCAGATGCTCCCGGGCCTCGGGGTAGCACAAGTAATAGCCCAGTTCTTCGGTGTAGCCGTCGGCCAGTGGCGTGCTGACCAGGCCGGCTGCAATGTCGTCGCGGACCAGGCATTCGGGCACTAGCGACAAACCCATGCCAGCCATCACGGCGCGAATCAGGCTGTGGTATTGGTCCAGCTGCGGGCCAGCCAATGGGTTGATGCCTTCGACTTGATGGAGCGCACACCAACGCGCCCAGGCTTGCGGCACCGATACGTGCTGCAGCAACGCATGCCGGGCGATGTCTTGCGGTCGCTGCAATTGGGTGCCTGGCGGTGCAATCAGCACCACCTGCTGGCCCGTGATGTAGTGCGACACTGCACCAGGCCAGTGGCCGTTACCCAGCAGGATGGAGCAATCCAGGTCCGGGCGGTGAAAGTCATAGCCCTGCACGTACGGCACAAATCGCAGGTCAATTTGCGGATGTAACCTGGCAAATGCGGGCAGGCGCGGAATGAGCCATTTAGAGCCAAAAGTGGGAAGGGTGGACAGGTGCAGTGCCCCGCCGCCATCGCCACTGGTAATCAACTCCAGCGTGGCCGCTTCAATTTGCGCCAGCAGCGGGCGAATGGCGGCTTCGTAGCGCTGCCCTGCCGGGGTCAGGCTCAGGCGTTTGCGCACGCGCTCAAACACTGCCACGCCGGTCCAGCGTTCCAGCTCCTGCACCTGCTTGCTCACCGCGCTTTGAGTCAAATTCAGTGATTCGGCAGCCCGCGAAATACTACCGAAGCGGGCTGTGGTGGCAAAGGCTTTCAGCAGGTTGAGCGGTGGGCTGAGGCGACGTGTCATTGGGGCGGCTCAATGCGGTGCGTAAGGGTCTGGGTTCATTCTTGAATGGAATGTTATCAGGCGGTCTTTTCGTTTAGTAGACCAGCTTCTATTGGGCAAAATCGCGGCTGTCAGTCATCAAATTTTTCAAGGAACCCTCACCATGCAACGCCGTCACCTTATCGCCCTTGCCTCCGGTTCATTGCTAACCGGACTGTCTCATGCGCAATCAAACAAGCCGCTTCGCCTGGTCGTGCCATTCCCACCCGGCGGCGCGACGGACATCACGGCCCGCGCCCTGGTCGAGCCGTTGGCCCGCATTCTGGGTCAGCCGGTCATCGTGGACAACCGTGCCGGGGCGGGTGGCTCCATTGGTATGGCAGAGGTTGCCAAGGCTGCACCCGACGGCCTGACCCTGGGCGTGGCCACCTTGTCAACCCACGGGGTCAACCCGGCTGTGTACAAAACACTGCCTTATGACCCGATCAAGGACTTCGCCCCGGTGACCGAACTGGTCAAGGCCCCTGGCGTGCTGGTAGTCAACCCCAAGCTGGGTGTGAGCGACTTTGCGGGCCTGGTCAAGTACCTCAAGGCCAACCCCGGCAAAGTCAGCTATGCATCCCCGGGCAACGGCACCATCGGGCACATGTGGGGCGAAATGTTCAAGAGCACCACCAACACCTTCATGCTGCACATTCCTTATCGGGGCGCGGGCCCTGCGCTGAACGATGTGTTGGGCGGCCAGGTGATGGTGTACTTCGATCAGGTCGCCTCGTCGCTGCCACATATCCAGTCGGGCAAACTGCGCGCACTGGCCGTGTCGTGGCCCAAGCGTTTGGACAACCTGCCCGCTGTGCCCACGTACCTGGAGCTGGGTGTGTTCGGCAACAACGACCCTTCATGGTTTGGTCTGGTGGCTCCTGCTGCCACGCCTGCATCCACTGTCCAGCGCCTGCATGAGGCCGTGGTCAAGGCGCTGACAGAGCCCGCCGTGCGCGACCGGCTGGCAGTGCAGGGCTTGTTTGTATCGGGTAGCAGCCCGCAAGACTTTGCTGCACAAATTGGCAGGGAAATAGAAAAAATGCAGCGCATCGCGCGCTATGGTCGTATCACGCTGGACTGAAGCCAGGCCATGCAGCTCAGCCCTGTCTTACGCCTGTTACAAAGCCGCCAGTACGGCTTGCCCAGTGCCACGGTCTCACGCATGCCTTCGATGATTCACACGCAAGCCGGCACCACACCTGTGGTGCTCGATTCCCCTCACAGCGGCACCTACTACCCAGCCGACTTCGAGCATGCGTGCGACCTGCTCACCCTGCGGCGGGCGGAAGACACGCATGTGGAAAAGCTGTACGACTTTGCGCCTGGTTTGGGCGTGGCTTGGGTGGAAGCCCTGTTCCCCCGAAGCTACCTGGATGCCAACCGCGACACCACCGAGCTGGACGAAACGCTGCTCAGCGCCGCCTGGCCTGGCGCGTTGGCCACAGAGCCGGCGCAACTGGCCAAAGTGCGCCTGGGCAAGGGCCTGGTCTGGCGCTACACCGACGACGGCGTGCCGATTTACCAGCGTTTGCTGTCTGTGGCCGAGGTGCAGCATCGAATTGCTGCCTGCTGGCTGCC
>JAYUXO010000356.1:0-7874 GCA_043753505.1 Comamonadaceae bacterium | reverse complement strand
GCTGGACGCCAGCAGACCAAAAAATTGTGCGCGAAGCCGCGCAGGACGCCGCCAAACAACAGATCGCGCTGGTGCGCAAATTGTTTGACGAAGACGTGCAAAAGGTAGGCGCGCTCGGCGTGAATGTGCATGTACCCACCCCGGCTGAAATGGAGCAGTGGCGCATTGCCACCCGCCGCACTTACGCTAGCTGGAAGGCGCAGATCAACCCGACGTTTGTGAGCAAGGTTGAGGAGATCGTGGCGAAGACAAGGAAGGCATGAGACCTTGCGGGACAGACCAGCGGGCGCGTGAGCGCCTTGCTGCGCTGTCCTCATCCAATTTCTTTGCGGGACAGACCAGCGGACGCGCGAGCGCCTTGCTGCTCTGTCCTCAACTGATTAGACGTGTTTGATCTGAATGACCCAACTCCCCGTCGACTCCTCCCTGTTTTTCAAGCTCGTGCGGGTGGTCAACCTCACGGCCCGCCCGTTTCACGACAGCGTCAGCAAGCAGCACAGCTTGAGCCTGAACGAATGGCGCGCCATGGTGGTGTTGGCCTCACACCCTGGCGTGTCGGCCACCGAAGTGTGCGAGCAGACAGGGCTGGACAAAATGTCGGTGAGCCGCGCGCTAGCGGGCTTGGAAAAACAGGATCGTTTGCACCGCACCATTGACCCCGCCGATCAACGCAAAAGCCTGCTGACCTTGAGCCCGGCAGGCCGCAAACTGTTTGCCCGCATCGGCGCGCAAGCCCAGGTGCGCGAGGGCCAGCTTTTCGCGGGCGTGGGCAGCGAGGAGCTGGTTCAGATGAATGCAACGCTGGACAAGTTGGTGGCTGCGCTGCGTGCGGAGGCGGTGGCTACGGATGTTGAATCGCTATGAAAATAATAGCTGCTTGAGCAATATCTAAAAGGGCTAACGCCTGATTTGTTATAAATTCATGTTGACCCATGCACGCACCCGCCCATCAATCCCGCGTAACCGCTACCCCGTGGCATGGCATTTACGGCACGCAGATAGACAGTGCTCGCCACTATGGCCGCCATTGGCACGCCACCTATGGCTTTGGCTTGCTGCAGCGTGGGGCGCAGCGCTCTGCCAGTGGCTGCGGTGACGTGGTGGCCTATGCGGGTGACCTTATTGCCACCAACCCTGGCGAGGTGCACGACGGCCGACCGTTTGACGCGCCGCCGCGTCGCTGGCGCATGCTCTATCTGGAGGCGAGTGTCTTTCAGTCGCTGATGGCCGATGCCGCAGCAGATGCTTGTGCTCCGGCTGGCACCACGGCTGTGGTTCGCCCCGTCATACAAAACCCGCAGCTGACCCGAGCGCTGCAGCACCTTTTCTGGTGTCTCGATCAATGGGGCGTGCAGCCAGGCCGAAACGGCGTGGGGGGATTGGCTTGCGACGAATCGCTGGTGCGTACATTGACTGGCCTGCTGCGAGCGCACACAACCTGCCAACCCGCCGTGCGACCGGCTGCGCACGACGTGCGAAGCGCCCGTGACCGGCTGGCTGATGACCCGTTGAATGCGCCAAGCCTGGCCGAGCTGGCCAGCCTGGTGGGCTTGAGTCGCTACCAGCTGCTGCGCCGCTTTGAAAAAGCCTACGGTTTGCCGCCGCATGCCTGGTTGCTGCAGCAGCGCCTGGAGAAAGCGCGGGGTTTGATTCGAGCCGGGCACCGCCTTGCCGATGCCGCTGCGGACTGCGGCTTTGCCGACCAAAGCCACATGACGCGGCTGTTTGTGCGCCAATTTGGCTTCACGCCGGGTGCTTGGCAACAACTCGGCTCTGCAATTTCATTCAAGACGAAAAGCGCCTGAAGCCCAAAACTGCTCGCTGTTGTTTTTAAAAAGGCGGCTTATGTCATGGATTCGGGCAGCGGTTCAGTCAACGGTTCAGTCAGACAGTTTGAAAGGTTCGCTTTTGTGCAGCTTGGCCATGGTCACAGTAGGCAGCACGGTGGTGGCCAGCAAAATCATAGGTGCGGACATTGAGCCGTTTTTTGCCACTGCACTGCGACACGCAGCCGCGCTGCCCGTGTTCTTGCTGTTGATGCTGTTTACTGGCACCCGTCTGCCCAGCTTGCAAACCATGGGTTGGCGCGGCGCAGCAGTGTTGGCGCTGCAAGCTGCTGCAGGCAGTTTGGGCTACACCGTGCTGCTGATTCAAGGCGTCACCTGGTCCAGCGCTGCAGATGCTGCGGTGGTGGCCGGCACGCTGCCCGCCGTGTGCGCGGTGTTTTCGGTGTTGTTCCTGCGCGAACGCATCAGCATGCGGGTGGTGGCCTCCATCGCCCTGGCCACTCTGGGCGTGATGGCGGTGGCAGTGCAGCCCGACAGTGGCTTGCCTAACCCCAAACGTTCGCTCGGAGTTGCCCTGGTGTTGGCGGCCATTGCCTGTGAGGCGGTGTTCATTCTGGGTAACAAGCGCTTGAGGCAGCCACTGCCCGCGCTGGCCATGTCCACCTTGATGTCAGCCGGTGGCCTGGTGCTGTCGGCGCTGCCTGCGTGGTGGCTTAGCAAAACATCACCGTCAGCGCTCAGTTTGCCCGCGGTCAGCGGGGTGCTGTATTACGCCTGGGTACCTACCGTGCTGGGCTTCTGGCTTTGGTACGCGGGCAGCGCCAAAACTAGCGGTTCTGGCGCAGCGTTGGCCACGGTGTGGTTGCCTGTCTCGGCGTTGCTGTTGTCTGCTTGGGTTTTGGGTGAGCCGATCGGCCCTTGGCAGTGGGCGGGGTTAGGGTTTGTGGTGGTGGCGATGGTGTTGGCGGCTTGGGAGGGGAGAAAAGCCAAATAGGCCGACGCCTGCGCTGATGTCCGGTCGATCAGCGCGAAAAACCTGCTCGGCTTGATCAGCATCGCGATGGGCGTTTTAAAATCGGGGTGTTTTTTGATGGCATCCCATTCAGGTTGAAGATGCTGACCAAAAATTCCTGCTTTTCCCGTCGCCCTGACCATCGCACTTCGTCAAGAAGGAGCGAATTGATGAGGTTTGTCGGGTTGCTGCTGAGATTTGATGAAGCAGGTTCTGCGCTTGAGGCGTATCCGCTTACCCAGCCGTTGCGATGGCGTACGAGGCTAAGCCGTGCGCGAGGTCCAGTGCTTCTTCGACAGATGATGTGGCAATGGACACGACAAACACATGTCCCGCTGCCTGAGGTTAAAGCTACACAGCAGCCCGCTTGCGAGCTGTCCGCTTTGGCCGACCTGTGATACACGCCGTTTCTTTTGTGAAGGCCAGGAGACCGGGAAACGCAGCATTGACAGCCTTCCCCGTCGGAAATGCCTACGCAACTTCGTTCAGATGGGCAGCCGCCTCCACAGGGTCTTTGAGGTCTTGCAGCATGCTGTCAGCATGGTCATCAGCGCCGACTTGAATCGGGTGGTTTGATTTGCGCATTTTGACGCTCCTCGAGAAGTTTATAGCCCAAGGACTGCGTGTTCTTCAGTACCCAAATAGATTTCCAGCGCCCGTCTCCCGCCCCTGCGCCCACACCAGTAGCAAGGCACCAAATGGCGATTCCATGCGCACGTGTGCTCCCGCCTCGCAGACCACAAAACAGTTCGCGTGTGTTGCCTGCCCGTTGACCGCCAGGTTGCCGCCCCGCACCCAGAATTCCGTCAGCGCGCAGGTTTCAAACTGAAACGCGGTTTCAGGCCGCAAGGTCAGTTGCACCATGCGGTGGTCGCTCCCCGTGCCCGCGTAGTCAAACACCAGTTGCCGCTGCACGCCGGGCACCCCAGTAGGTTCCAGCGGCAACGCGTCCACCGCCATATTCACCTCAGGCGGTACATCCGGGTCAAGGTTGCGAAAAGCCTCGAAGCGAGAGCCTGCATGCACACCGCTGATCTCGCTGTTTGGCGGGTAAGTCACGGGCCCTTCAAGCCGGGAGACCAGCACGGTGGGGGCGTAGGCGATCGCGTCATGCGTGGAGCCCAGGCGATTGATGCCCGCCTGATGCAGGCCGATGCTGCCGTGGTAGTCGGTCAAGCCGCCATCGACCACGAAACTGGTGGCCACGCCCTGGTGTTGGTGCACCCCACTGCGCACGCCGGCGTCAAATCGCACCAAACCCAAATACAAACCCAGTGCGTCGTTGTGGCGCACCGGTTTGAGCAGCAGGCCGGGGTTGGCCGTGGGTTGCCAGGGCACGCTGGCCATGTCAAATACGTGCGTGCGGGCCGTCTGGTCAGGCTCGGCCAGTGCCAGGGTGTACAAGGCGTCCATATGCCAGATGGTAACGATCGTTACCAATCAGGGCATGGGGGTTATCCCATGGATGCAGGGCGATGCGTTGCGCTACAACGTGCCATGCTCGCCACTTTGCGCCTGGTCGATTCCATCACCGAACTGGATGCTTCGGATGTGGGCTGCATTGCTGTCAGCGGCTCGCACGGGGGTATCAGCTCGGCTAGATACGCATTGGCGGCGCGACCAGCGTTAAGTGTGTTTAACGACGCGGGTGTGGGCAAAGATGCAGCCGGTATCGCCGCCCTGGACTTTTTGCAAACGCACGAACTTGCCGCCTGCGCGGTGGCGCACAGCAGCGCCTGCATTGGCCAGGCCACGAGCACGCTGCAAGACGGTTTGGTCAGCCATGCCAACGCGCTGGCGCAGACACTGGGCTTTGTCCCGGGGCGCACTTGCCTTGCCGCTGTGAACGCGCTGGTCCACGACGCGAGTTGACCCGGTATTTTTCAGTACACCTGCGGCGCTGTCTGGATTCCAACGGCGCTTACCGCCGTCTTCGTCGCCCCTGGCACGGCCAGCTTGCTCACCTCATCCAGCCACGCCATCACTTGCCTGACCGCAGGCCGCAGGCATTGTTGGGGGGTGGCCAGCACCAGGTAGCGGTTCCCCGCCGACACGAACCCTAGTGGCGCGGCCAGCACACCGGTTTGTAGGTCGTCCATCACCATCGGATAAGGGCCGATGCCGGTCCCCAGGCCTGCGGCAGCGGCCTGCAGCGACAGGTAAAAGTGACCATAGCGACGCTCGGCAGGTTGTTTTCCTGCCAGCGCTTTGGCGGCCAGTTTGGGCTGTAGCCGATGCCAGTCGGCCCACGCATATGGCCGGGTTTCACTCACCAGGCGTGGCATGGCGTGCCAGGGGGCTTTGTGTAAGGCCTGTGGGCTTGCCACTGGGCCCAGCCACTCGTCCATTAGCGGTTGCACCACCAGGTCGCCCTGCAACGCGTAATCGGAGCGGCGAATAGCCAGGTCGGCGGTGCTGCCTGCCAGATCAATCGGTCCGCCACCGGCCAGCACATGCACCGACAGCTGTGGGTGCAGCGCCTCAAACTCGCCCAGCCGGGGCACCAGCCAGCGAATCGCTAACGTCGCCTCGCACGAGACCACCACCGTGTCGCTGGCGTGTCGCCGAGCCTGGGCGGCGGCGGTGCGCAGCAGATCTACCGCCGTGCGCACCTGGGCAACATATGCGTGGCCTGTGGGTGTAAGCACCAGGCGCAGGTGCCGCCGCTCAAACAGGTTCACGCCCAACATCGCTTCCAGCGAGGCCACTTGCCGGCTCACCGCTCCGTGCGTGAGGTGCACGGCCCGTGCAGCGGCGGTGAAGCTACCGCCATCGGCTGCAGCCAGCAGGCAGCCCAATGCAGTGGTGGAGGGAAGGTCGCGCTGGAGTGGCATCCCGGCATTGTGCAGAAAACTCACAGCTGATCCGCTCAAAATTCGATTGAGGTCAACCCGTTTTGCGGGGAGGATGGCGACATCTTCAACGCCTGATCCACCATGACCGAAAAATTCATCGACCTGCGCAGTGACACCGTCACCCGCCCCACTCCCGCCATGCGCGCGGCCATGGCCGCCGCGCCACTGGGCGACGACGTCTTCGGCGACGACCCCACAGTAAATTTATTGCAAAACGCGTTGGCGGCACGCCTGGGTTTTGAGGCGGGCCTGTTTTGCACCAGCGGCACGCAAAGCAATCTGATAGCCATCATGTCGCACTGCCAACGGGGTGACGAATACATCGTGGGCCAGCAGGCGCACACCTACCGCTACGAAGGCGGTGGTGCAGGCGTGCTGGGTAGCGTGTGGCCGCAGCCAATAACCAACGCGCCAGACGGCAGCCTGCCGCTGGCCGATATTGAAGCAGCCATCAAACCCGATGACCCGCACTTTGCACGTACCCGTCTACTGGCGCTGGAGAACACCATCGGTGGGCGCGTGTTGCCGCCTGCCTATCTCATGCAGGCCACGGCCCATGCACGCCGCCATGGCTTGGCCACGCATCTGGACGGTGCACGGTTTTTCAATGCAGTGGTGGCCTCGCGCCAAGGCGACGAAGACAGGCACGAAAGCATCAACGCTTGCGCGCACCGCTTGCTAGAAGGTTTTGACTCGGTATCCATCTGTTTGAGCAAAGGCCTGGGCGCGCCGGTGGGCTCTGTGCTGTTGGGTAGCCGGGCGCTGATCGCCAGTGGCAGGCGCATCCGCAAAATGTTGGGCGGTGGTATGCGGCAAGCCGGTGTATTAGCCGCTGCGGGCGTGCATGCACTCGAGCACCATGTCGACCGCCTGGCCGATGACCATGCCAATGCACAACGGCTGTGGCAGGGCCTGCAGGGGCTGGACGGTTTGACCGTGACCCAGCCGCAAACCAATATTGTGTTTGCGCAGGCAAATGCCGATCTGGCCGGGCGATTGGTGGCGCACTTGAAAGCGCGGCAGGTGGGTTACACCGGTTTGTATGCGCTGCGTTGGGTAACGCACCTGGATGTGTCTGCCACTGACGTGGACGATGCGGTAGCGCGAATTCGCGCGTTCTGGGGCAGCTGACCGCGTTGCCCGACTTGCTTAAACCCCCCAAACCACCTCATGCCCGGCTTTTTCGCAGCGGCGCAGCATGTCGAGAAAGGGCTGGGCCCGCTGGCTCAATGAAATACCTTCGGTGCGCTCGGGCACCAGACCCTGGGCCACGGCCTCATCGATACGGCTTTGTTTCTGTGCCTCGTCCTGGCGAACGGCCGCTTGCAGGGCCGTGATGGCCGCAGCCATTGACTCGGGCAACAAGATACCTTCCGGGCTGGGCTCGCGACCCATGATTTGCAGGATCTGGCGGCCTGAGGGCTCCAGCATGATCAGGTCAGCAGTGGACTTGGATTTGAATTTGTAGAGCATGTCAGCGCCCGTTGTGGCTGTAGTACGGCTGCGTTTTTTCAAAATCCGACCGCAGTGGAACCGGATCGGTGGGCGCAAATGAAGGGCCGCCTGACTGGTCTTCGCGCCACTCGTCCTCAAACAGCTGGTTCAACTCCAGTCGGCGCTTGGCTGCTACGCGTTCCTGGCGAACAGCTTCGGTCCAGAAAACAGGGTGAGGCATGTCGGTGTAAGGGCAGGCCGCATCGGGCGCAATACGCCAGGAAACGCTGCGCACCGCCTCGGCGAGTTCCGGGTTGGTGCTGTCCACGCGGGTCATGTAGCTGGCCTCGAACGCTGAAAAGTACAACGGCAGTGATTCGTCCCAAAACTTGAGCGTCAGGATAATTTGAAACACCAGCCGACCTTGCGATGAAACCGTCATCACGTCGGTACTGATCCACACGGGTGGAATGCCGTGTTCACGCAGCATGTCAGCGACCACTGCACGCAAAGTTTCGCGTTGTGCGTTCACCACAGTCGATGACTGGCGTTGTATCTGATGCTGCGCCGAATGCACTGCAGAGGGGCGAAAGCCACTGCTGTCGGAAACGCGGTCGCCGCGTCCCATAGACGACGAGCGGGCTGGGGCGGGCGCACTGCCCATCAAGCGGGCAAACCAATTGGCCATTGAAATCTCCAGGTGTAAGCGCTGGGCTGTGAGGCTGATTTATGCAGGTAGGCAAAGTTATAGCGCAGCACGTTGGTTAGCCGCGTCAGCAGAAAAAC
>JAYUXO010000355.1:0-3194 GCA_043753505.1 Comamonadaceae bacterium | reverse complement strand
ACGGCCTGTACACCAGTAATTTGCTGCGCGAATTTGCAGTGAAGGGCGTGCGGCTGGAAGACGCTTTTAAACGCGTGCGGCTGAGTGTGCGCATTGCGTCCAACGGCCAGCAGGTGCCTTGGGAAAGTACGTCGCTTGAAGAAGATGTGTACCTGTTTCCGTTCGAGCGAAAAAAACTCACCGAGGCCGAACAAGACGTGCAGCTGGAGCAGGAGCTGAGCAGCTGGCTGCGGGTGCGGTCCAGCAGCGACATCACGCAGCTGGTCAACTTCATCCGCGAATACCCCAGCGGCAGTGCCAGCGAATTGGCCCAATCCCGCTTGAGCCGTTTGCTGAACGCGCAGGCCTTGAAAGAAGCCAACCAGCAGCAGGTGGTGGCCGCCAACGCGATGCAGCAACAAATCATTCGCGACTCTCAGGAAAGGGTGAATGCCGTCCGCGTAGAGGCCGAAAAAGCTGAAGCGCAGCGACTGGCTGCGCAGCAGGCCGAGCAGGCCCGTCAGCAGACGCAAGCCACTGAGCTGGCCCGCCTGGAAGCCGCACGCGCCGAGGCTGCACGTGTGGCCGAACAACAAGCCCAGGCGGCACGTCTGGCAGAGCAGCAACTGAAAGAAGCACAGGCATTGGCCACCCAGCGCGAAGCACAGCGTGTGGCCGCTGCGCAGGCGCAGGAGCGGGCGCGCCTGGCGCTCGAGCGAGAGCAGCAAACAGCTGCCCAACGCGAAGCGCAGCGTGTAGCCGCCGCGCAGGTGCAAGAACGCGAACAGGAACGCCAACGCGTGGCCCTGGCACGGGCCCAGCAGGAGCTGGCTGCCCAGGCGCAGGAACAGCAAGCCATGACAACACGCCTGCAAGCCCAGCGCGAGGATGTTGAGCGGCTGGCCGCCACGCAGGCGGCCGAGCGTGCTGCTGTGGCTCAGGTGCGCGCCAAAGAAGTAGCCGCCGCCGTAGCCACGCAAACAGCTTTGCAAGAGCAACAAGCGCAAGCCGCACGCGAAGCCGAAAAAGCCCAGGCTGCCCGTCAGGAAGCCCAGCGCCAGGCCCAGTTGCAGGCCGAAGCGGTGGCCGCCGCGCAGGCCCGCGAACGCGAGGCCACGCTGCTAGCCCAACGCGCTGAACAGCTGCGCTTGGCGCAAGCCGCTGTCGAAGCCGAAAAAGTGCGCGTGGCCCAGGCTGAGCTGGCCCGTTTGACTGCCGAAAAAGAACAAATCGCAGCACGTCTGGCCGCCCAGACCCTGGCTGCCGCGCAACCCATCCAGCCTCCCGCCGCCGCTGCCGTTCAAACCCTGGCCGCCACGCCGTATTTCAAGGGATACCAGGAACATCAGCGCAGCTATCAGGCCGGGGACTTTTTCAATTACCAGGTGATTGACGTCTACACCAAGCTCAGCAAGCCACTGAACCTGCAGGTCACCGCTGTGAACCTGGAAGCTGACCGGGTGGAATACAACAGCGGTGAATACCTGTCAGACACCATGGGCAACACTACCGCCAACCCACGTGGCGGCTTCAGCACACCGCGCCAGTTTTATCCTGCGGAATTGTTCGTCGGCAAGAAATGGCAGTCTGCTTTCAAACAGGCCCGACCTGGCGGCAACACCTACACCTTTCGCTATGACATGAAAGTGGTTGCCCGCGAAAGCATCACCGTGCCCGCTGGCACCTTTGACACCTTCAAGATTGAAGCGCGCGGTTTCAATGTGCAGCTCGGTGCCCGCCTGGAGCGCAACATCTGGGTGGCACCCGGCGTGAGCGGCGACATTGCACACGAGATTTTTGTACGCCTGCGCAATGGTGCAGTGGAACAAAACGACCGGCAGGAACTGGTGGCGTTCCGGCAGGCGGGGCTGCGCACGGTGGGGCGCTGACGCTGGTAGTGCCTCGCGCAACAAATACACTGCGCCCGCGTGAATGTTCGCGAAAAAGGGAGCAACTTTGAATTTCTTCACTTCAGTCGGTCGCATTTTTATTTTGGTCGTGCTTGCGATCTGTGCTATGTCGGCAAACGCGCAAGCTGTGCCTGGCACGTCAAAGGACGATCCGGTCGCTGTACAGCGCGCACGGGTGCGTACAGCGTTGGATAAGCTGAAGCCGTTCCAACTGGTTGGGTGCTGGCTAAGCCCTCGCGTGGACTCGTTGATTTTGGTTTCGACGATAGACAAGACGGGCCCTCGTGTGATGCATGTCCAGCCTGAAGCGAGCACACCACTTTCCACGGTGCGTGCTGGTGATTTGTTGGAGTCTGTTGACGGCACCGTGATCCCCGCGGACGCAAGTGATATGCGGCCGATTGCAAGGCTGAAACTTGCGGCTTTCAAGCGTTTGGGCGAAGGGGGCAGCAAGTTCGTTGAGACCTACAGAAATACGGCGGGTGAAGTGATTACAGTGGTCAATCCAATGGGTGTGCAATGTTCAGCGAATGACATTTACGTTCAAGGTGAAAGGTTTGATCGGGCTGCCACGCGCAGCCATGGGTTCCTTATCACTGCCTCGCGCCTGGCGTTGCTGGACGACAACCAACTGTTGGCATTTGTGGCCTGGAACCATGCGTTCGTGGCATTGCGTAACGAGTCCAATGCCGATGTGTGGGCAGGTCTGACGACATTATTTGGCAGCGGTCCGCCCGTGAAATACGAGTACGGCAGCAGCGTGCACGAAAAAATTGACTGGGTGACCTTGACCCTCTTGCGCGCCATGAGCGTCAACCTGAACGCCTACTCGAGCATGCTTGCTGCTGTGGAGGCATTTGATAAGACCGCTGGCTTGCAGCTCTTTGGCGACAAACGCTTCATTGATGCTCAGTCCGGTGGCTCCCCCTTTGGTGGTGAAGAAAAGCTGGTGCGCTTGGCCGCATGGGTCAAGCTTCTGGAGGCAGATGCCGACGCTCCAAGCCCCTCCACCCTGAAGTTTTCTAACGCTTTGCTAGCTCGCCCAACCCAGCCCGGGCGGACGACACCCTTACCTGCGTTTCAGTCGGTTGACGAAGCCTTGCGCCTCTTTATGAGTGAAGCGCAGGCCAAAGCCGTCGCAACGCGCTATATGGCGAATTTCAGTGGAGCGCAGACCCCGGCAGAATTTCAGAGCAGCGCGCCTGGGGGCGCGCCCAGGGTTCCAGAATTTCAAATGGTGTACGCGCACCACGCCACCAAACGCTTGATCTGGCTCACCCGCAAGAGGCCCGATCAGGGTGACGG
>JAYUXO010000354.1:0-7878 GCA_043753505.1 Comamonadaceae bacterium | reverse complement strand
GGTAAGACACCACATAGATCAGCAAGCCTGGAATGAAGCCGACCAACGCAAAAATAGCCGCCAGCTTGACCAGCAGGCGGCTACCAAATTTTTTGCGCACCAGGCGCGAGATCAAACGCACGATCACCCAGGCAATGACCAGCAGCAGCAATACGGCCACCGCCACGTTGATGACAAACAAGCGGCCGTAGTTGCGCTCGTACAACTCGCGGTTGTTGGTGGCCTGGGTCAGCAAGAACAGCAGCACCAGGCCAATGGCCACCATCACGGCCGCACCCAGACCCAGCGCCCAGCGCAATGCGCGTGACTTGGCGGCCGGCGAAGGTATGCGCTCAGTGTTCACTTGAATGCATCGGCAGACAGCCGCTGGTTACGTGTGGCCACCAGGCTCCAGTCTGATTGGCCCAGCGCGGTGATCTGAAAGGGCCGGGGCAGTTGCGACAGGTCCAGGCGGAAGCTGAACGCCAGGTTGTGGCTGGCGTCGGGCTCCACATCGGCAGGTTGACCAATTTTCCAGCGAGAAAATCGCTGGGTAGCGGTCAGCGCGTCCGCGAGTGTGTCGTAGTTTTGACCCAGCGTCAGGCCCAGGCCTGCATTGGTAATCGGCGTGGAGGAGGTATTCAGACGCCATCGGCGGGTTAACGGCTGGTAGGCCAGGCGCAGGTGGCGGGTGGTGGCGTTGAGGCGTTTGTCGTACCAATACCAGCGGTCGCGAAACAGTTCGGTCTGCGCGACAAAGAAGATGGGAATGCCTTTGACCAGCGCTTCTTCCACGGGCGCGGGCAGGTCAAAACGTACCCGGGCTGACAAGTAAATACCTTCGTCGTCGCGTTCCATGCGCAATTCGGTGACTTCCGGGGGTGCGGGCAACGCAGGCTGTTGGGGCTGTGTTTGTGCGTGGCGAGTAGGCGCACTGAGACAAAAAACCAGCGTAAGAAGGCGCAGGGCTGCGCTTACCTTGCCTGCATCAAAGGGATGGGAGTTTTTCCAGTAACGCGTAAAAAAAGCCGTCGTGTTCACCCAAATCATTGTGGGCCAGGGGCTTGGCATGCTGCGGGTTTTGGGGCAGCAAATGACCTGGGCTAGGGCTTAAAACAGCATCGGTGTGGTGCGCAAGAAACGTTTGTATTTGTGCCTGCCCCTCAGCCAGGAACACCGAGCAGGTGCAGTACAACAAACGCCCGCCGGGGCGCACGAGTGACCACAGGATGCGAAGCAAGGATGCTTGCACCTGGGCTAATTGTGCAATATCGGTTTCGCGGCGCAACCAGCGTACGTCAGGATGGCGGCGCACGATGCCCGAGGCGGTGCAGGGCGCGTCCAGCAAGATGGCGTCAAAGGGCTGTCCGTCCCACCAAGCTGTGGGCTGCAGCGCATCAGCTGCGACCACAGTGGCCGACAGGCCCAGGCGGGCCAGGTTTTCGTGGATGCGCTGGCAGCGCAGCGGGTCGATGTCCAGCGCGAAGACATGTACCGGTTGCTCAGCCGTGGACTGCTCCAACAGATGCGCGGTTTTACCACCAGGGGCAGCACACGCGTCCAGCACGCGCAGCGGGCCACTAGCAGCCAGCCCGGTCAACAGCAGCGGCGCTGCCAGCTGCGCAGCGGCGTCTTGCACTGAAAAATGGCCTGCTTCAAATCCGGGCAGTTGTTGCACCGGACGCGCATGCAGCAACTGCAGGCCAGATTCAGCAACTTGCTTTGCTTCAATATTCATAGCTGCTTGAGCAATTAAATACTGGGCAAGAGGCACTTTTTGCTTGTTAACCCGCAAAGTCAACGGGGGCTGCTGGTTGTTGGCTTGCAGGATGGCTTGCCACTGCGTGGGGTGGTCACGTTTTGTGGCGGCAATCCACCAGCGCGGGTGGTTGTAGCGTGCCACGGGGTCAGCATCGGTGGCGGCGACCAAGTCGTCGCGCTGGCGCAGGAACCGGCGCAGACAAGCGTTGACGAAGCTAGCCTGCGCACGGGTGGCAAGGTTGCGTTTGGCGGCCTCTACTGCCTGATCAACCAGGGTGAACGGTTCGTAAGGTGCTGTCGCAGGGTCCCAAGCCAAAGCCAGCGCGCAGCAAAGCAGGGCATCGACATCGGGCGGCGGCGTGCGGCGGGCCAGTTGCTCACGCAGCGCCTGGGCGCGGCCCAGGTTGCGCAGCACCGCAAAGCCCAGCGACTGCACGCCGGGGCGCAGTGCCGCTTGCACATGAATTGAGGCTGTAGCCCATGAATTACCTGCTCGAACAGCTATCAAAACAGTAGCGGTTGATTGCAGCAATTGCCACAAGGGCTGCGAGACTGCAGTGGACACAACGCGCCTATGACAGATAACGGCCCGCTGCGCGAAACCATGACAGATGACGAAGACTCGCAGCGCGACCGTCATTTGTCATCGCTGCGCATCGCGGGCGATCATCTTTCATGGATCATCTCCGTCATGCCAGCGTGTCCGCCCAGATGTTCTGCGCCCAGTTCATCGCGTACACACCTTCCAGTTCATTGGGCGCAGCGCTCAAGCCACCCGAACCTGCAATGGTTTTGAAGGTTTTCTCGGCCGCTACGTACTCGTGCACGCTGGCCACGTGCACCACGGATTTGTTGTCCACAAAGCTGTAGCAGGTGTTGTTCAGCATGGGCGCGGGGTTGATCTCCCAGCCGGCCAGCTGGGCCACGATGGCCGCCGCCGCCACTTTGGCGTGGCCGTTGGCCATGTGGCCGCTTTTGGGCATGGCGGGGGCGATTTGAATGGAATCGCCAATCACAAACACGTCTTTGGCGGCGGTGGATTCAAAGCTTTGGTAATTCACGCCGCACCATCGGCCATTGGCCTGGTTGTTCAACCCGGCCTGAACCGCAATCGCGCCTGCGCGCATATTCGGCAGGGCGTTGATCACGCTGGCTTTCACGTCTTCCTGCACCTCAAACTTGACGGTGCTGGTTTTGGCGTCAATCGCGGTGGCTTTGTGGTCACCCCGGTACTCGACCAAACCCTTGTATTGCTCGGCCCACACCTTTTTGAACAACGCGCCTTTAGAGGTGACATCGGGGTTGCTGTCCAGGATCAGCACTTTGCTGCGTGGTTTGTTGTTCTTCAAGTACCAGGCCACCTGACAGGCGCGCTCGTAGGGGCCGGGGGGGCAGCGGTAGGGGGCCAGCGGAATGGTGATGGCGAATATGCCGCCGTCGGGCATGGACTCCAGCTGCTTGCGCAGCGCCACCGTTTCGGCACCGGCTTTCCAGGCTTGCAGCACCTGGCCGGATGCCTGGGCCGCTTGCAGGCCTTCAATGCTGCCCATCATCAGTTCGATGCCTGGCGAGACCACCAGCTTGTCGTAAGCAATGGTGGCACCGCCTGCCAGGGTAACCGTCTTTTTTGAAGTGTCGATGGATTGAGCCATGTCCCGCACCACGGTAATTCCATGGTTTTTGGACAGACCGGTGTAGGGCGTGGTCACGTCAGCCACCTGCTTGCTGCCACCAATGACCAGATTGGAAATGGGGCAGGACACGAACGCTTCATTGGGCTCGATCAGCACCACATCAATTTTGTAGTCCGATAGCAGACGCACGTATTTGGCGGCCGTAGCCCCGCCGTAGCCACCGCCGATGACGACGACTTTGGCCTTTGACGGAATGCCTGCGGTCATCGAGGTGCTGGCGCAACCGGTCAGGCCCAACAGGCTGATAGCGGTACTGGTCGCAACGCTGGATTTCAGGAAGCTGCGACGTTGAATGGACGGTGTCATGGCGGGCCCCTTATTTTTTCTGAGCGGCAAAGTAGCCGGCAATTAGCTCGATTTGCGCATCGTTATAACCTTTGGATAGCTGATGCATGATGGTTGCAGGCCGGGTTCCGAGTTTGAACGCCCGCATCTGCGCGACGATGTAAGGCTGCTCCATCCCCGCCAGCGACACCACGCTGGATCCTGGCACGGCATTGCCGTTGGTGCCGTGGCAGTTAGAACAAGTCGCTGCCAAACTTTTGATGTAGAGCGCGTCTTTGGTGGCGGTCTGGGCATGACCGGCAGTGGCGCTCAATGCGAGAAAGCCCATCAGGAACAAGCGTTTCATGGTGTCTCCAAAACAAGGGGTAAGGCAACAGCCTACGGGGTGGCAGGCATCCTGTGCACCGGTAGTATCCATGAGCCATCAGCGCCTGGTTATCAATTGTTTTTCGCTATAAAAGTCATAGCTGCTTGAGCAGTATCTAAAAGGGTTAATGGCCTATTTGACTCGTTTTCCCTGTAGTTCCGGCTTGCACAGTCTGACCGCATGTTTGACGGTCAGTCGAAAAACATCGGCGTTTTGCTGCGCCTGTGACAACAGCGAGCCACCCTCCAGCAGCGCAGTAATTGCCCAAGCCGTGTCTTGTGCAGTCCGCACTGCCATTCCGTCGTGTTGCAGGTGGCCTTGAATGGCGCAGGCCAGGGCTTTGTAGGCTTCAGCCAGCGCCAGACCCAACTGCGGCGAGGTTTTGCGTTCGGCGGCAAAGGCGGCAAACAGGGTGCAGATTTCAAAGTCAGTGCGCTGCATGGTCGTGGCCAGCTGCTCACCAACCTGAGCCAGCAAGGTTGCAGTGCTGCGTGCCCGGCTCTGCGCCAGCAAGCCCAGCAGCCCCTGTGTGATGTCTTGCACCACGCACACACCAATGGCTTCCTTGCCACCCGGAAAATGGTGATACAGCGAGCCTTTAGGTGCTTGAGCCAGGTCCAGCACATCGTTCAAGCCGGTGGCGTGGTAGCCGCGTTTGCGAAACAGCCGCTGCGCCGCCGCCAGGATGCGGCTGCGCGTATCGGCTTCGGCAGCGGGTGTGTTTGAGGCGGCGGGTGCTTGCATAGGGCGTTGATGATATGGCTTTGGCCAGCAAGGCTGACCACTTGTTTGTTCATGTGTGAATTTCGGCAAATAGACCGACTGGTCTAGAGAGAGTGTTAAGCTTCTCTGCATGAACGACGCACAAACCATTACCCTGCGGGCCACCGATGGCCACCATTTGACTGCTACACACTTTGCTGCGCCCAGCCAGCAGTTCATCGTGATGGCGTCTGCCACTGCCGTACCGCGCGGCTTCTACCGTCGCTTTGCGCAGTTTGTGCAGGCCCGTGGCATCAATGTCGTTACCACCGACTACCGCGGCATCGGTGATTCGAAGACCGGCACGCTCAAGGGCTTTGAGATGGAATATGCCGATTGGTCGCGCCAAGACCTGGCCGCCGCCGTGAACTACGCCAGTCAGAGAGGTGCTGTGTGGCTGGCTGGGCACAGCCTGGGCGGCCACGCGATTGGACAGTTACCCGACCCCAACGTATTACGTGCCGCTTACGTGTGTGGCACCGGCTCAGGCTGGCATGGCTGGATGCCCAGACCCGAGCGCTACCGCGCCTGGGCGATGTGGAACCTGATAGGGCCCGTGACTACCCGGCTGTATGGTTACCACCCGATGAGTAAATTCGGCAGCGGTGAAGACTTGCCAATGGGCGTGTACCGCGACTGGAAGCGCTGGTGTGCGTTTCCGCGATATTTTTTTGACGATCCTGATGCGATCGCAATGACAGCAGCGTTCGCCACGGTGCGTGTTCCGATTGCGGCTGCGGTCAGCACCGACGACCTGTGGGCGCCGCCAGCGTCACGCAATGCGTTTTTCTCCGGCTACACAGCGGCCCCGATCACACCCATTAACTGGACGCCTCAGGCATTGGGTGTGCCGCAAGTAGGGCACATGGGCTACTTCCGCGAGTCGGTGGGTCGTACGCTGTGGCCGCACATGCTGCAATGGTTGGGGCAACACGGTCTGACAGTCCGGGAACCAGCTTCATCAGTTTGACCAGTCCTACAAGCTACGCGCGGACTGAAAGTTAAATGTCCATGCCAACAGTGCGGCGGGGAACTGAGTAATGGCCGTGTTGTACCGCACCACAGCCTCGTTAAATTGCTGACGCAACGGCATTAATTGGGACGCCAGGGTGTTCCACTGCGTGCCCAGCGTTTCAGGCAAAGCCGGGCCTGCCAGGTCGTAGGCTTCGTTTTGCAGACGACCCCAAGCCATCTCCAGCACAGCCCATGCAGCCGTTACCGCCGCTGCGTTCTGCGCGTCCAGCGGGCGTGGTCGCAATGCCGATAGCGCGGCTGAGAACTGGCCTGTGGCCGCACGCAGAGCCAGCCACAAGGTGTCCAAATCGTCGCCCAGGTTCCCTGGTCGGGTCTGACCGTGAATGCTTTGCTCAGGCAAGCTGGACTGAGCCAGTGCGATCTGCTTGGCAATTGCTGGCTCCAGCACGGCAAACGCAGCGATGACCTGTCCACGCAGGCGCACCAGCCGGTTGTAAGACCCAACCGCCCAAAACACCATAACCGCTGGCAGCAACCAGCCCAGGATTGACAACAACATGCTGTTAAACGTGCCTCGCAACGGTGCACACCGATTCGCAATGAAAAACGCCTTCAGCGCCTGTAGATGGTGCTGAAGGCGCTATCAAAAACAAAGCAAACGGTTTAGTCGGCTGCAATCCCGGCTTCGGCTTGCGCCGTCGCACTTGCAGCTTCGCCAGCCGACGCCAGATCAGCCGCTTCTGCATCGGCAATGGCGCGGCGTTCGGCCTCGTCCATCAGGTCTTTGACCTTGCGTGCCTGGTGGTATGCCATTCCGGTGCCAGCCGGAATCAACCGGCCCACGATGACGTTCTCTTTCAAACCACGCAGCTCGTCGCGCTTGCCCATGATGGCGGCTTCGGTCAGCACGCGGGTAGTCTCCTGGAAAGATGCGGCACTGATGAAACTGTCGGTGGACAGGGATGCTTTGGTAATGCCCAGTAGCAGGTTGCTGAAGGTGGCGGGCAACTTGCCTGCGGCACGCAACGCGTCGTTGGTGTTGAGCATTTCCGAGCGCTCAACCTGTTCGCCCGCGATGTAGTTGGAATCACCGGAGTTGTCGACCACCACGCGGCGCAACATCTGACGCACGATCACTTCGATGTGTTTGTCGTTGATCTTCACGCCTTGTAAACGGTACACATCCTGCACCTCGTCCACGATGTAGCGGGCCAGTTCTTCAGAGCCGAGCAGGCGCAGGATGTCTTGCGGATCGGCCGGGCCGTCCACCACGCTCTCGCCCTTGTTTATGACCTGGCCTTCATGCACCAGAATGTTTTTCTCTTTGGGAATCAGCTCGTCCCATACCTTGCCCTCGGGGTCGGTGATCTGCAAGCGAACCTTGCCTTTGGTTTCTTTGCCGAACGACACGGTGCCCGTCATCTCGGCCAGCATGCCTTTGTCTTTGGGGCTGCGTGCTTCAAACAATTCGGCCACGCGCGGTAAGCCACCGGTGATGTCGCGGGTTTTCTGGCCTTCAATCGGGATGCGGGCTAATACCTCGCCACCGCCCACTTCCTGTCCATCGCGCACTTGGATCAGTGCGCCAATCTGGAAGCCTATCGTCACCGAGTGATCGGTGCCAGGGATCTTGACTTCGTTGCCAGTCGCATCAATCAGCTTGACCTGCGGGCGGATGATTTTGGCTGCGCCACGACGCTTAGGGTCAATTACCACCAGGGTAGACAGGCCGGTCACGTCGTCGACCTGCTTGGCCACGGTCAAGCCTTCTTCCACGTTCTCGAATTTCACCTGACCGGCGAATTCCGTGATGATGGGTCGGGTTAGCGGATCCCAATTGGCCAGCACCGTACCGGCTTTGATGGTCTGGTCGGCCTTGACCGCCAGAATCGCGCCGTACGGCACTTTGTGGCGCTCCCGCTCACGTCCCTGCTCGTCGTGAATCACGATTTCGCCGGAACGTGCAATGACCACCAGCTCCTTCTTGCTGTTGCTCACATAGCGCATCGTGGCGTTAAAACCAATGGTGCCGTTGGACTTGGCTTCCACGCTGGA
>JAYUXO010000353.1:0-7884 GCA_043753505.1 Comamonadaceae bacterium | reverse complement strand
TTTTTATTGGAGAACTCCTATGCTGACCGCAGAACAAATGATTGCATCGCACAAAGCCAACCTCGACACCCTGTTTGGCCTGACCGCCAAAGCTTTTGAAGGCGTTGAGAAACTGGTTGAGCTGAACATGACTGCTTCCAAAGCAGCCATGACCGAGGCTGCCGGCACCGCCCAAGCCATGCTGAGCGTGAAAGACGCACAAGAACTGATGGCCATGCAAGCCGGCATGCTGCAGCCTTTGGCTGAAAAGACCGCTTCTTACAGCCGCCACCTGTATGACATCGCCTCCGGCACGGGTGCCGAGTTTGGCAAAGCTTTCGAAGCACAGGCCGCAGAAGCCCAGCACAAATTCATGGCTGTGGTGGACAACGCCACCAAGAACGCACCAGCTGGTTCAGAGACCGCTGTTGCCGTGTTCAAAAGCGCCATTGCTGCTGGCAACAACGCCATGGAATCCGTCCAAAAAGCCATGAAACAAGCCACCGAAACGGCTGAAGCCAACTTCACGGCTGTGAGCAAAAGCGCTATGAACGCTGCTGAAACTGCTACCAGCACCGGCACCTCCAGCCGCAAGCGCGCTGCAGCCTGATCGCTGAACCGGATTGATTTCCTGACCCGGCGCGCCGGAGCGGGAACTCACATAGACATTGAGCCATCCACTCAGTCCTTTTGCAGCTAGCAAAAGTTCTTCAGTTGTCTCCTCGGATTCTTTCGACACCCTTGAAGGTTCAGGAATCCAGTTAAGGCCCAGTCCTCGGACTGGGCCTTTTTTTGCGCTTTGCAATTGCGAGTGATTCGCATTTGATATAAAGTTGCTGTACACCCACTTCAGCAGCTACAACACGCTTATGTTCGCAAAACCACTCATTTATCTATCCACCGCGCTCGTTTGCCTGACAGCTTCGGCTCAAGAGCAAACGCTGAACTTGTACTCGGCTCGCCACTACAGCACCGATGAAGCGCTGTACGACAACTTCACCAAAACCAGCGGCATCAAGATCAACCGTGTCGATGCCGACGACGCTGGCATCCTGGCGCGCCTGAAAGCCGAAGGCAGCGCGTCACCAGCCGATGTCATTTTGTTGGTAGATGCTGCGCGCCTGACCAAGGGCGATGCCGATGGACTGTTCCAGCCCATCAAATCAAAACTGCTTGACGACGCCATTCCCGTGGCTTACCGCGCCAAGCCCGCTGCAGACGGCGGCACAACCTGGTTCGGCTTTTCCACGCGGGCCCGCGTAGTCGTGTACGACAAGGTCAAAGTGAAAAAAGACGATGTGGACACTTACGAGGAATTGGCGGACGCGAAAAACAAGGGCAAGGTGTGCCTGCGCTCCGGCTCACATCCGTACAACCTGTCGTTGTTTGGCGCGGTCATGGAGCACATCGGCGAAGCCCCCACGCAAATCTGGCTCAAAGGCATCGTGGACAACATGGCGCGCGAGCCCAAAGGCGGCGACACCGATCAGATCAGGGCGGTAGGCTCCGGTGAGTGCCAGATTGCCGTGACCAACACCTATTACATCGCCCGCCTGATGCGCTCCACCAAGCCAGAAGACCAGGCGCTGATGGAAAAAGTGGGGGTGGTGTTCCCCAACCAGGCTTCCTGGGGCACGCACCTGAACATTGCGGGTGGCGCGGTCGCCAAACATGCCAAAAATCAGGCCAACGCGACGCGGTTCCTGGAGTATCTGGCCAGCGCCGAGGCGCAGAACTACTTCGCCAACGGCAACAACGAATGGCCCACCGCCAAGGGTGTACAAGTGACCAACGCCGCGCTGCAGTCCATGAGCGGTGGTGCGTTTAAGAGCGAAACCATTCCGCTGGCTGCCGTGGGGGCGAATCAGGCCAAGGTGCAGCAGATGCTGGATCGGGTGGGGTTTAAGTAAAGCAATGACAGATGACCAACTCTCAAGCCATTCGTGCTTGCCCTGGTCATGTTTCATTGAAGCGCAGCGAAGTCATCTGGTCATCGGCTGTTTGATAATTGACGCTTACGTCAACGTCAACTCAGGAGTTTTTCATGGACATCAGCGGAAAAGTATTCATCGTCACCGGTAGCGCATCGGGCCTGGGAGAGGGCACGGCTCGCATGTTGGCAGCGCACGGCGGCACGGTGGTGGTTGCCGACATGCAGGTCGAAAAAGGTGAGGCTATTGCCAAAGAGATCAACGGTGCGTTCGTCAAGTGCGACGTGAGCCAGGAGGCCGACGGCCAGGCGGTGGTGGCCAAAGCTGTGGCCATGGGCAAGCTGATGGGCTTGATCAACTGCGCCGGCATAGCCCCCGCCGAGAAAACTGTCGGAAAAAACGGCGCGCATTCTCTGACTGTTTTTTCCAAGACCATCATGGTCAACCTGGTGGGTAGTTTCAACATGATTCGCCTGGCATCAGAAGCCATGGCCAAAAACGAGCCCGAAGCCACCGGCGAGCGCGGGGTGTTGATCTCCACCGCGTCTGTCGCGGCCTACGACGGCCAGATGGGCCAGGCGGCTTATTCGGCGTCTAAAGGCGGCATCGTCGGCATGACCCTGCCGATTGCCCGGGATCTGGCCCGCAACGGCATTCGCAACATGACGATTGCGCCCGGCATTTTCGGCACGCCCATGATGTTTGGCATGCCCCAAGCCGTGCAGGATGCATTGGCAGCCAGCGTGCCCTTCCCTTCCCGCCTGGGCACCCCACATGACTATGCCAAACTGGTGAAACACATCATCGAAAACGACATGCTCAACGGCGAAGTGATCCGTCTGGACGGGGCGATTAGGCTGGCTCCGAAGTAGGGCTTGTCTACTACAATTTTTGTAGCTGCTTAAGCAGTATTTACAAGGGCTGGTGGCTTGTTTGGCACTTAAAGCGGTATACAAAACCTCAAGCGTGCATCACGCATCGCCACCAGCACAACAACCGGCCCCAGCACCAGGTTTAGCGCCAGCCCAAGCCTGGGCTGTGGTTGTTCCATAAAGAAGGCCCAGCACGACCGTGCCCGATTGCGCCAATCGTTTGGCCGTCCACTTTCACACTGGTTCGACTGACGTGCTGCAGCACCGTTTGCATACTGGCGATGTACTGCTTTATTCAGGCGTGTTGGGATCATTGTCATCCCCGCCTGCCTCCAAAGCTTGTCGCTCCAACTCTTCGTCGGTCAAGGGATTCGCCGCTAGGGCAGCCTGGTTTGCAGAAATCTCCTGCATTGCTGCTTGCAGCCCAGCTTCTTCTTCCTCAGGGGTCATGACCGCAGAGACGATTGCTTCCTCAATTTGTTCGTCTTCTGTCAAAAAAGGTCGCGCCTGTTTGCCTGAGGTTGCTTGCCCTTCCAGCAACGCAGCAAAGTCACCATTTTTGGGTTCCACATCATTCTCCTTAAAAAAAACTCACCTTAGCAAACAGAACCACCCCGTCTTCGTGAAGGCCATTTGATTGACGTCAGACCGGTTTGGTCTGTTGATTGTGGCTGTTTGGCTGCCTGGTTTCCTTTCTCTATCTTTGAGCTCCCCGCAAGGGCCGTCGGAGGCACGGACTTACGCGAATGGGCGTTCTTCCCATACGGGAAAGAGCGCTGGTAGCGGGTTTGCGCAAGAACTATTGGAATTCGTAGTCCGTCATCCTCGCGCAGGCGGGGATCCAGGCGGGAGGGCTGGGAAAAAAAGGTTTTGTGGTTCTCCCAGGTGTGTTCTCACCTGCGCGGAATGACGCAAATAGGTGTGTACGCAAGCCTGACTTTTACCCGCCTGAATATCAAGAAATGCTACTATTTTCATAGCTGCTTGAGCAGTATTTACATGGGCTAACGCCATTTTTTTATTCAAAATCATCGGCACGACCCAACCAGCTGGCTGCTATAGGTTTAGCATCGCCTTCGTTGCATCCCGCAACCCTGTTCGGAGCACACCATGAAACACACCCTCGCCCCCCTTGCTGTGGCCGCGTTCCTTTCCGCCTGCGCCAGCGCCCCCAGCAACTTCTCTTACACCGTACCCGCCCAGCCCGAAGGCTCGTCGGGTTACACCGAGAAACCCGGCTGGGCCACCACCAAATTTGCCGTCGCTGCCGCCAATCCGCTGGCCACCGACGCGGGCTACCAGATTCTCAAAGCCGGTGGTTCGGCGGTAGACGCCGCGATTGCTGTGCAAATGGTTCTCACCCTGGTCGAACCCCAGTCCAGCGGCATCGGCGGTGGCGCTTTTCTGCTGCACCACAACGGCAAAGACGTGCAAGCCTTTGATGGACGGGAGACGGCACCGGCGGGTGTAGACGACAAGCTCTTCATCGCCGCAGATGGCAAACCCATGCCGTTTATTGAGGCCGTGGTCGGTGGCCGCGCCGTCGGTGTGCCCGGCACCGTGCGCATGCTGGAGCAAGCGCACAAGCTGCACGGCAAGCTGCCTTGGGCCATCTTGTTTCAACCAGCCATCAAATTGTCTGAAAGCGGCTTCAAGGTCAGCCATCGCTTGAACACACTGCTGGGGGCCGAGCTGCACCTGAAAAAAGACCCCACCGCAGCCGCCTATTTTTACAAGGCCGACGGCACGCCGCACGACGTAGGCCACACCCTGAAAAACCCCGAGCTGGCCGCTGTGCTGCGCCAGATTGCTGCCAGTGGCTCCAAGGCTTTGCACGAAGGCTCAGTGGCGCAAGCCATCGTCGACAAAGTGCAAAAGCACCCGACCAACCCCGGCAAGCTGACCTTAGCCGACCTGGCCGCCTACCAGCCCAAGCAGCGCGCTCCACTGTGCCACGACTACAACGCCCAACCCGCCCGAGGTGCCTCGCACGATTACCGCATCTGCGGCTTTCCGCCACCCAGCTCAGGCGCGATTGCGGTAGGCCAGATTCTGGGCATCATGAACAACGCTTACGCCTCTGCCATTCCGTTGGAGGCCGATGGTCTGCCCGGCCCTGCCTGGTTGCACCTGTACACCGAAGCCGCCCGCCTGGCCTTTGCCGATCGCGCGTTGTATGTGGCCGACCCTGATTTTGTACAGCCTCCCGGCGGCAACTGGATGAGCTTGCTGGACCCGGTGTATCTGGCCAGCCGCGCCAAACTGATCGGCCCGCAGAGCATGAAAACAGCCCAACCCGGCTCGCCCGGTGCCTTGAAAACCAGCTACGCCCCCATGCCCGATCAGCCCGAGTACGGCACCAGCCACATCAGCATCGTGGACGGTTCTGGCAACGCACTGGCCATGACCACCACCATTGAAGACGCGTTTGGCGCGCGGCAAATGGTCAAAGGTTTTTTGCTCAACAACGAGCTGACCGACTTCAGCTTTGCCCCCACTGACGCGCAAGGGCAAGCCATTGCCAACCGCGTGCAGCCCGGCAAACGCCCCCGCTCATCAATGGCCCCCACGTTGGTGTTTGACAAAGCCACCGGCCAACTGCTCATGAGCGGCGGCAGCCCTGGTGGCGCACTCATCATTCACTACACCGCCAAAACTTTGTATGGCGTTTTGAATTGGGGCATGGTGCCCCAGCAGGCCATCAACCTGCCCAACTTCGGCTCCACCAATGGCCCCACGTTGCTGGAAGAAAAGCGCTTTCCGGTTGCCACCGTCGACGCGCTGAAAGCCCGTGGCCATGAGGTACGCGAAATGCCCATGACCAGCGGCCTGCAAGCCATTTCACGCGGCGCGGCGCACGGCATTCCACTGCTGATGGGCGGGGCCGATCCACGGCGTGAGGGTGTGGTGATGGGGGATTGAGGGGCTTGTTTGCTTCTCTTTTTATAGCTGCTTGAGCAGTATTTGAAAGGGCTGGAGGGCTGTTTAGCATCAAAACTGGTGCGCACGGAGTCGTCTACCCCTTCCCCTACTGGGGAAGGAGCCAAACGCAAGTTTGCGTGACGTTCACTTAAATCCCATGCAATCCATCCTTGAACAAATTCAATCCGAAGCGACAGGCCTGTTCGGCCAGGGAAAAGTCGCCAGCTACATCCCTGCCCTGGCCCAGGTGCCGCCGCGCCAGTTCGGCATGGCGGTGGCGCTGATCAACGGCCAAAGCTGGGAAGTGGGTGCCGCCCACACCGCGTTTTCGCTGCAAAGCATCACCAAGCTGTTTGCCTTTGTGCTGGCGCTCAAGCTGGTGGGCGATGACTTGTGGACCCGCGTCGGGCGCGAGCCCTCAGGTGCGGCATTCAACTCCATGGTGCAGCTGGAAACGGAAGCCGGCATTCCGCGCAACCCGTTCATCAACGCCGGTGCACTGGTTATCACCGACATCCTGACAAGTCGCTACGCCCACCTGGACATTGCCTTGCTGGGCGCGCTGCGCCGCCTGACCGACGATGAAAACCTGAGCTGGAACGCGGTCATCGCCAAGTCGGAACGCGACACCGCGCACCGCAACATGGCCATGGCGTACTTCATGAAAAGCTACGGCAACCTGCACAACCCGCCCGAGCTGGTGCTGGACAACTATTGCCGCCAATGCGCCATCGAGATGAACTGCTCCCAACTGGCCCAGGCCACTCTCTTCCTGGCCAACCACGGCCGCGACATCGCCAAAGACGGTCGACCCGATGAACAGGTTTTGACCCCTGACGCCGCCCGCCGCGTGAACGCCCTGCTCCTGACCTGCGGTGCCTATGACGCCGCCGGCGACTTCGCCTACCGCACCGGCCTGCCCATCAAAACCGGCGTGGGCGGCGGCATCGTGGCGGTGGTGCCTGGGCGGGGCACGGTGGCCGTGTGGGCACCGGAGCTGGACGCGAAAGGCAACTCGGTGCTGGGTGGGTTTGCGCTGGAGCGGTTGGTGCAGTTGTCAGAGTGGCATGCGGCGCTGTAGCGACTGCACTTTTACCGTGAAATAGCGTGCCAATTTTTAGCCTTTCAGGCCTCCAGCCCCTTTCGATACTGCTCAAGCAGCTATTATTTTTATAGTGTGAGGTGCGTGACGTGAAGCATCATGCAGGCTGCTGTTTAGCCAAGGCAGCGCCCAATTCGTCATCAGTCGCCTTGGCGGACTTGTACGCCGGGCGCTGAACCAGCCTCTGCGCATACGCTTCAAATTCGGGGCGTTTGGGCAGGGTACCGAACTGGGTGCCCCACAGAATTTGCGAGCCTACGTACACATCCGCCGCCGAAAACACGTCGCCCGCCATGAAAGGCGACGAGCCAACAGCCTGCGCCAATACATCTACCGTGCGCTCATAGTTGCCATAACCCACCATGCGCTCTTGCTCGGGGCTGACGGCCACCTTCAACGTACGGTCTGTGATGGCCGCCTCCAGCGGGCCTGCGGCAAAGAACAGCCAGCGGTAGTAGCTTGCCCGGTCGGCGGGTGACGGGGCCAGCTGGGCAGCGGGAAACGCATCGGCCAGGTAGGCGCAGATGGCGGCGCATTCGGTGATGGCGGTTCCCCGATGCGTGATCGCCGGCACCTTGCCCATCGGATTGACCGCTAAATAAGTGCCTGCCTTCATGGAGCTGTCGTAGTCCAGCAACACCTGCCGGTACGGTGCCCCCGTTTCTTCGATCATCCACCGCGCGATTTGGCCGCGCGACCAGGGGTGGGTGTAGAGGACGAGGTCGCAGGTGGGGGAGGTGGTGAGGGGCATGGGAGCTCCAATGAGTGAGGGAGTGAGGGAGTGAGATATTCGGTCTGTGGATGCGCGGTACGACTACAAATCGCTCGGTGTTTTTGAGTACCCGCCTCCAATGCTCCCCCATTGTTTTCTGGAATTCTGCGTCATCTACATGTCCCTGCGGGACGTAGAACTTGTCGAGGTCAACCTGCGATAAGCCCTGGTACTTCAGATCTTGCGCCATTGCTGCAAGTAACTCGATCCAAGTGTCGATTCGATCCTGAGAGGGTTGTTGGGAAAGCTGTGAATAGTACTGATGCCAGAGCTGTTTGACTTTTGCGATGTTCGCAAACACGACGT
>JAYUXO010000352.1:0-3208 GCA_043753505.1 Comamonadaceae bacterium | reverse complement strand
GCACCACCCACTTTGGCCGCGATGCGGTCAACCACTACCTCGCGGGAAATCCGGGGCGCTTGATGCGCTCACTGAAAAGCCTGCTGGGCAGCTCGCTGGTGCTGGAGCACACCGAAGTCAATGGCCAGTCCATGCGGTTTCTGGACATCATCACTGTGTTTCTGGCCGAGCTCAAACACCGCGCTGAAACCCGGATGGGCGCTGCCATCACCCGCGTGGTGATGGGTCGTCCGGTGCACTTTGTCGACGACGACCCCGAGCGCGATGCACTCGCCCAAGCCATGCTGCTGCAGGCGGCGCAAGCAGCGGGCCTGCCCGAGGTGCAGTTTCAGCTCGAACCGATTGCCGCCGCGCTGGACTACGAACGGCGTATCACACAAGAAGCGCTAGTGCTGGTGGCGGACATCGGCGGTGGAACCAGCGACTTCAGTGTGCTGCGCTTGTCACCGCAGCGAAAGCAGGCCACAGACCGCGCAAACGACATTCTGGCCACGCGCGGCATCCACATCGGCGGCACCGACTTTGACCAGAAACTCAGCCTGGAACGCGTCATGCCGCTGCTGGGTTTTCGTCACCACGGGCCGTTGCAGCGGGAAGTGCCCAGCGGCGTGTTTTTTGACCTTGCCACCTGGCACCTGATTGCCTGGCGCTACCAGCCCCGCGCCTTGCGCGAAGCCCAAGGCTTGAGCATTGACTATTCCGACCCTCAGCTGCACCAGCGCCTGATGACTGTGTTGCACGAGCGCCTGGGCCACCATTTGGCCAACGACGTGGAGCAGGCCAAGATTGCCGCCAGCCATGACGCTGGCACACCGGGCCACGCCGCCACGCTGAACCTGGCTTACCTGGAAACCGGTTTAACCGCCAGCCTGAACGCCATACACCTGAGCGATCACCTGCGCCCGCAGCTGCAGCGCGTGGTGCAGTGCGCGCGTGACTGCGTGGCGAGCGCTGGCTTGCAGCCCAGCGATCTGGATGCCCTTTACCTCACCGGCGGCTCATCCGCCCTCACGCCGTTTCAACAAACTCTGCGCGAAGCGTTTGCCGACACACCGCTGGTGCAGGGTGATTTGCTGGGCGGCGTAGCGGCGGGCTTGGTGTGGGGCGCAGTGCCATGACCCCCACGCTTGCCATTGCGTGTGCTGCGCCGCCCCAGGACGGGGCAGGGGCCCTGGCGTTGCCAGTGCGTGGGGCGCGTTTCGCCTTGGGGCGGCCCGGCGGCGAAACCGTTCGCGGTGTGGTGCAACCACATGAAGTGACCTTCACCGCCATTCGTGCCCAGGGAGCTGGCGGGCAAAACGTGAACAAAGTCTCCAGCGCGATTCACCTGCGCTTTGACATTGCCCAATCGTCGCTGCCCGACGACATCAAGCAGCGCTTGCTGGCCCTGGGCGATCAACGCATCACCGACGCTGGCGTGGTCGTCATCAAAGCCCAAACCACCCGCAGCCAGGAGCAAAACCGCGCCGACGCGCTGGAGCGTCTGCAAGGCCTTGTCAACAGCGTGGCCACCCCGCCCAAAGCTCGCAAAGCCACCAGACCCAGCGCCAGCGCCAAGCGAAAACGGGTGGAAGGCAAGGTCGCACGGGGGGATGTGAAGCGGCTGCGAGGGCCGGTGTCAGGACGGGACGATTGATACAGCGCCTGTCGCCACCGCCCGTTGCCGCAGCGCCACCACCGCACCCAGCCACAGCGCCAGAGTCGAAAAAATCAGGCCGTGCTGCAACCCCTGCGGACCACGCCCGCCAGCGGCAGTGCCTGCACCGGCACCCAATGCCCCATCGGCAATCCACCCCACCACGGTCGGCCCCACGATCTGCCCTGCGGCAAACACGATGGTGAAAGCGCTGATGCCTGCAGCCCATTGGCTGGCGGGCAGGTTGTGACGCACCAGCGCGGTGGTGCTGGCCACCACCGACAAAAACACCCCGCCAAACAGCAGGCCCGAGGCCAGCACCAACGGCCAGGCAGAGGTGATGGCGGGCAGCACCGTGGCGCAACCCAGCAGCGCGTTCAGGATGGCCAGCGCCTGCCCGCCCTTGTAGCGGTCCAGCAGCCCCGCCCACAGGCGTGAAGAGGCCATCACCGCCACGCCCAGCAACGCATAAAACCAGGTGATGGCTGCGGGCGCTATGCCCTGCTCGCGCAGCAGCGCCACCACAAACGTCATGTAGCCGATGTAGCCCACACCAAACAAGCTGTAGGCGAACAGTGCGGGCGCAAAGTCGGCCCAGCGAAAACGGCGTGAGTCGGCGTTGGCCGTGTTGGCGTACGCGGGCCCGGCCAGGGTTTGCAAGCGTTGCCCCACGGCGGCCAGTACCACAGTAGCCACAACACAGGCAGCCGCAAGCGCCCACCAGGCCCAAGCCCAGGCATGGGGCTGTCCGCGAGCCCAAGCCAATACCGTCGGCACCAGCACTGCCGACAGCGTGATGCCCAGCCCCGTGCCGCCGTAGTACACACCCAGCAGCAGCCCCATGCGCTCAGGCACCCGCGCACCCAGCCGCGCAGCGAGCAAACCGCCCGCAATAAACACCAGCGCACTGGCCACACCCGCCAACAGCCGCTGGACCAGCAGCGGCGCAGCCTCGACAAAAAACCCGCTGCCCGCCATGAACACACTGGCCAGTGCACTGCCGGCCACCAGCAGCGAAACCGGCGAACGCGCTTGAAGCAGCCATGGAGTGATCAGCGCACCCAGCAGATAGCCCAGCGCATTGGCCGTGTTCATGGCCCCGGCCAGCGTATAGCCCCAGCCCAGGTCGGCGCGCATTTCGGGCAGCAGCAACGCATAAGCAAACCGCGTGATGCCCAGCGACACGGCTGCGCCCAGGGACAGGGCGGCGGCCAGAGCCAGCAGGTGCGTGAGTGTGGGTTGAGGGGTGCGCATCGTAAGCATGGTGGCGCTACTATTTATATAGCTGGTTGAGCAGTATTTATATGGGCTGCAGGGCTAATCTAGCTTGAAATTTCCATCTGCCCCTGCTCCATATGGGGGAATCAGATCAGATCCCACCCCGCTAGAAAAAGGCAGGGATAGGGGCATGTGTGCTCATTCGATGATCGGCGCGCGGCACCATCCCGACCTTGCCCTGAAAGGCACGGGTTTTTACACATCTTTGCGGCAAGTAGGTTTTGCTCTCTCGCCCCTTTGGGGGAGAGGGTTGGGGTGAGGGGCTGCGCGATACAGACCCAGTACGTCGCAACT
>JAYUXO010000351.1:0-3208 GCA_043753505.1 Comamonadaceae bacterium | reverse complement strand
TCAAATTTAAGACGGCGCAAAGCAAGTTCGAGTAAGCCTGGGTCCAACAATTGATGCACTTCAATCGCCGCCCCAATAATTTTCTCTGTGACATCTCTCTGCGGTACCTCTGCGTTCTCTGCGCCTCTGCGGTGAATAACCCCGGCGTTCATTCCAGCCCCTCCTCAACCAACTCGCTAGCCCGCAGCAATGCCCGCGCCTTGGCTTCCGTTTCCTGCCATTCCATTTCGGGAACCGAGTCCGCCACAACCCCTGCTGCTGCCTGCACATACAGCATCTGATCCTTGATCACCCCGGTGCGTATGGCTATCGCCACGTCCATGTCACCCGCGAAGCTCAGGTAACCGCAGGCACCGCCGTACAGGCCGCGCTTGCTGGGCTCCAGTTGGTCAATGAGTTCCATGGCGTGCACCTTGGGCGCGCCAGTCAGTGTGCCGGCGGGGAAGGTGGCACGCAGCACGTCCATATTGCTCATGCCCTCGTTCAAGATACCTTCCACATTGCTCACGATGTGCATCACATGGCTGTAGCGTTCCACCGCAAAGGCTTCAGTGACCTTGACCGTGCCGGTCTGGGCGATGCGGCCGATGTCGTTGCGGGCCAGGTCGATCAGCATCACATGCTCGGCGCGTTCCTTGGGGTCGTTGATCAACTCCTGTTCAACGGCCAGGTCTTTTTCGGGCGAGGCAGCGCGCGGGCGGGTACCGGCCAGGGGGCGGATGGTGATCTTCTGCGCCTGCTTGTCCTGATAACTGACTTGTTCTTGCCGAACCAGAATTTCCGGTGATGCGCCCACCACATGCAGGTCACAACCCAAGCCCCCGACGCCGGCGCCGGCTACTGCCTCTGCCCCGCACAGGTTGTAGTAATACATGTAGGGGCTGGGGTTCAGCGAGCGCAGAGCGCGGTACAGGCTGAGCGGTGATTCGGTGTAGCGCTTCTTGATACGCTGGCCCACTTGCACCTGCATGAAGTCGCCGCCTTCGATCAACGCTTTGGCGCGCTCGACCGCAGCAATGTAGTCAGCCTTGGCAAACTCGCGCTGCGCGGGGTGGCTCTGCGTGGGTGCCACCACCGGGGCACTCACCGAGTATTTGAGTTGTTCTTTAAGCTCACGCAAACGTTTCTTGGCGTTTGGGTAGGCCTCGGGGCTGGCCGGGTCGGCATAAACGATCAGGTACAGCTTGCCCGACAGGTTGTCGATTACCGCCAGCTCTTCGCACTGCAACAGCAGGATGTCGGGGCAGCCCAGGGTATCTGGCGGGCACGTATGTTCCAGTTTTTTTTCGATGTGGCGCACCGTGTCGTAGCCAAAGTAGCCTGCCAGGCCGCCGCAAAAACGCGGCAGGCCGTGGCGTAGCGCCACCGTGAATCGCTGCTGGTAGGCGGCCACAAAATCCAGCGGGTTGCCTGCATGGGTTTCCACCACCTGGCCGTCGGTCACCACCTCGGTTTTAGCTTGCGTGCCAAAGCCGCTTGCGCGCAGCAAGGTGCGTGCGGGCAGGCCAATAAAACTGTAGCGCCCAAAGCGCTCGCCGCCCACGACCGACTCCAGCAGAAAGCTCAAGCGCCCAGCGTTTTTGGCGTGGGCCAACTTCAGGTACAGCGACAACGGGGTTTCCAGGTCCGCGAACGCTTGCGCCATCAGCGGGATGCGGTTGTAGCCGGCTTGCGCCAGGCTTTTGAATTCAAGTTCAGTGATCATGTGAGGTGTCCAGCGACAGCGTTTGCCGCATTTTGAAAGCCGCGCGTGCTGTGCAATGTGCGCTGCTGCCATCAACCAAGGGAAACACGGCGAGGGTGCCGTGCAAGACATCAAACCGGAAAAGTCCAGGGCCGCCAGGGCCAGGCTCCCCGGTCGGCGCGACGGGTATCGGCACTGCCTGTGGATGTAATGTGACAAATGACCATTGCAAAAGTGTAGCAAAGGTGTCTTTCGCTCCACACAAACCCTGTTGCATGCGCTCAGTTCAGCTTCACACAATCGCTTAACAGTTTGTCAATTTCCCCTTCTCAAATACCTTGGAGTACCGCATGCATTTTTTTAAAACTTTGGTATTGGCAGCAAGTTTGCTCGCAGGATGCCTGGTGAGCGCGCAAGCACAAACCATTGACGTCAGCGGCGTCAAATTTCAGGAAACGCTGGATTTTCGTGGCAGCAAACTGGTGCTCAACGGTGCGGGCACCCGCTACCGCGCCATCATCAAGGTCTACGCTGCTGGCCTGTATCTGCCTAAAAAAGCCGAAACACCCGAAGAGGTGTTGGCCATGGTTGGCCCGAAGCGCATGACCATCACCATGCTGCGCGAGATCGACTCTCCCGAGTTGGGCAAACTTTTTACGCGCTCAGTGGAAGACAACGTCTCGCGCACCGACTTTTCCAAAGTGGTCGCAGGCCTGGTGCGGATGGGGCAGATGTTTGCTGACGAGAAAAAGATGGTGGCGGGGGATACTTTCACCATCGACTGGATTCCAGGCACTGGCACCGTCATCACGGTCCGGGGCAAGGTCAGTGAGCCCTACAAAGAGCCCGAATTTTTCACCGCCATGATGAGCATCTGGCTGGGCAAGTCGCCCGCGGACCGTCAGCTCAAAGAAGCGCTGCTCGGCAAGAAAGCAGCGGTGCCAGGTCAGTCAAACAACTGATGAGCGCGTCGGGCTGAGCCCCGGCATCCATCGCCTCGAGCGGCACTCCGTGGTTGTAGCCATACGTCACTAACACCACCGGGCAACCCGCCCTCCGGGCGGCTTGCGCATCGTTGCGGCTGTCGCCCACCATCAAGGTGTGTGCTGGTGAGGTGCCCAGCGCTTCACACGCTTTGAGCAGGGGCATGGGATGAGGCTTTTTCTCGGTGAACGAATCGCCGCCGAAAACGTGGCTGAAAAAGCCGTCCAACTGTTTAGCCTTGAGCAGTGCCGCGGCAAATTCGGTGGGTTTGTTGGTGACGCAGGCCAGCTTGAGCCCACCAGCCTGCAACTGTTGCAGGCCTTCAGCGGCGCCAGGGTACACCTGGGCATGCTGGCCATTGACGGCGCGGTAGTGGCGCTGGTAATGTTGCCACCCCAGTTGGTTTAACGCTACTAAATCGATAGCTTCTTGAGCAGTATCTGAAAGGGCCAAAGCCACTTTTAGTACCGAATCAATCAAATGTGCCGAACCTTTTCCCACCGCGTGTTCCACCACGTCGCGGCTGACCGCCGGGAGGTG
>JAYUXO010000350.1:0-3208 GCA_043753505.1 Comamonadaceae bacterium | reverse complement strand
TAATTGCAATACCGCGTGCAATACACAAACGCTGTTGTTGACCACCTGACAGACTCGCACCGTTTTGATTCAATTTGTCTTTGACCTCGTTCCACAGCGCAGCTTTTTTCAGGGCCCATTCCACGCGCTCATCCATGTCAGCCGAATTCAAATTTTCGAACAGCTTCACGCCGAAAGAAATGTTGTCGTAAATCGACATGGGAAAGGGCGTAGGCTTCTGGAACACCATGCCAACCTTGGCACGCAGCAGCGCCACGTCGTTTTTGGTATTCAGCAAGTCTTCGCCATCCAACGTGATTTTTCCTTCTGCGCGTTGTTCGGGATACAACTCGTACATACGATTGAAAATTCGCAGCAGAGTCGACTTACCACAGCCAGATGGCCCGATGAAAGCCGTGACTTTCCGCTCTGGAATCTCCAGATTAATTTTTTTAAGCGCATGAAATTTACCATAGTAGAAATCAAGGTTCTTCACGGAGATTTTTGACTTCTCGGCGGGTGCAGTCATCGTGTTCATGTTGCGTCTTTACTTAAATTTTTGAAAATCAATCAGATCTTGCTTCTGGACAAATAGCGCGCCAGAATATTCAGACCCAATACCGTCACGGTAATCACAAACACGCCGGCCCAGGCAAGTTTTTGCCAGTTTTCATACGGACTCATTGCGAACTTGAAGATCGTCACGGGCAAACTGGCCATTGGTTCACCCAGGTCTGAGGTGAAAAACTGGTTGTTCAAGGCCGTGAACAGCAATGGAGCGGTTTCGCCTGCAATACGTGCAACAGCTAGCAGAATTCCGGTAATGACGCCTGCCCGCGCAGCCTTCAGGGTAATACTGGTAATTACTTTCCACTTTGGCGCGCCGAGCGCATAAGCCGCTTCACGCAAACCGGGAGGAATCAGATGCAACATGTTTTCAGTCGTCCGAATCACCACCGGTATCACAATCAATGCGAGGGCCAGGACACCTGCGTATCCCGAGTAGGTTTTAAATTGTGCAACGATCACAGCGTATATAAACAAACCGATCACGATTGAGGGCGCAGACAACAAAATATCGTTCACAAAACGTGTGATCTCTGCCAGCCAGCCTTTTGTGTCGTATTCAGCTAGATAGATACCCGCCATGATGCCGATGGGGGTACCTACGAAAGTTGCCAGACCCACCATGAGGAACGATCCCCAAATGGCATTGAGAATACCGCCCTCATCATTTGGAGGCGGTGTCATTTGGGTGAAGGTGGCAATTGAAAGGCCACTCACGCCCAAACGTACGGTTTCAAACAGAATCCATGTCAGCCAGAACAAGCCAAACGCCATAGCTGCCAGAGACAGCGTGAGCGCAATCGCGTTCATGCGCTTGCGGCCGGCAAATTTAGATAACCTGACCTGCTCTGCCGCGAGCTTCGAATTGTTCTGGCTAGTTGTTGCGACGCTCATGTCCGCGCTCCTTCACCTTTGGACAGGCGAGACAACATCAGTTTCGAGAAAATCAGCACCACAAACGTGATGAAGAACAGAATCAGCCCCAAATAAATCAGCGATGCTTGATGCAGTCCTGGGCTGGCTTCTGCGAACTCGTTAGCCAATGCGGAGGTAATACTATTAGCCGCTTGAAATATGCTTAAGGAATCAAGTTGGTTGAAGTTACCAATGACGAAGGTTACTGCCATTGTTTCACCCAGAGCACGTCCCAAGCCCAGCATGATGCCGCCCACCACACCAGCTTTGGTGTATGGCAATACCACTCTGGACACGACTTCCCAAGTGGTTGATCCTAGTGCGTAGGCTGACTCTTTCAACAGCACGGGCGTCACATCAAACACATCCCGCATGACCGATGCAATGAATGGAATGATCATAATAGCCAGGATAATTCCAGCGGACAGAATACCAATACCAACGGGCGGCCCTGCAAATAAGGCCCCCAATACAGGCACGCCGCCGAACATAGCCTGCAACGGTGCCTGCACATAGGTCGCCAAAATGGGACCGAAAACCAGCAATCCCCACATTCCATAAACAATTGACGGAATCGCAGCCAATAACTCAATGGCTGTTCCAAGAGGTTGCTTCAACCAGGATGGTGCCAGCTCGGTCAGAAACAAGGCAATACCAAAACTCACGGGTACTGCAATGATCAAAGCAATCAACGAAGTCGCCACCGTGCCGTAAATCATCACAAGCCCACCAAACTCCTCCTTCACCGGATCCCACGTCGTACTGGTCAAAAAGCCCAGCCCATACTTGGTAATTGCAGGCCAGGCACTGATGAAAAGCGATAGAAGAATGCCCAGCAACAGTGCAAGTGTTAAAAGCGCTGCACCTTTGGCCAGCAGGCCAAAAATGAGATCAGCGATTGAGCCACTGCGTGCGGTGCGCGGGGGAGGATTGGTTTTAGCCATTTGGGAACCTTTCGCTGAATCGCGAGCAGGTAATCCCTTGGCAGGCAGTGTTGACGACACAGTTGAGTCCTCGAGTATTAATTTTGATTTTTATTCAAACATGCCCGCAGAGATTATTTGACGGCCTTGCCAGAAGCATCCTTGATTTGTGCCCATGACTTTTCAATCGCAACCTTGACGTTGGCTGGCATGGGAACGTATTCAAGCGAATCAGCAGTCGCATCACCGTTTTTGTAGGCCCACTCAAAGAACTTCAAGGTGGCATTGCCATTGGCTGGCTTGTCCTGATTCTTGTGCATCATGATGAAGGTAGCACCAGAGATGGGCCACGAGTCAGCACCAGGCTGGTTGGTAATAATTTGGTAGAACGACTTTTCCCATTCGGCACTGGCAGCAGCAGCTTTGAAGGTTTTGTCGTCAGGAGATACGAAGGCACCCGATGCGTTTTGCATTTGCACGTAGGTCAGCTTGTTTTGTTTGACATAGGCGAACTCCAGGTAACCGATGGAGTTAGGCAAACGGCTGACGAATGCAGCAACGCCTTCGTTACCTTTACCGCCCGCACCGGTAGGCCAGTTCAGCGCTGTGCCTTCGCCCACTTTAGCTTTCCACTCAGCGTTCACTTTGCTCAGGTAGTTGGTGAAAATGAAACTGGTGCCCGAGCCGTCTGCACGGCGCACAACTGCAATGGCAGCGTCAGGCAATGGGAGCGTAGGGTTCAGTGCTTTGATAGCAGGGTCAGACCATTTGGCAATCTTGCCCAAATAAATATCTCCCAGAATTTGCCCGTTCATCTTGAGTTG
>JAYUXO010000349.1:0-7913 GCA_043753505.1 Comamonadaceae bacterium | reverse complement strand
TTTGGCGGCATGGGCGCAAAGTAGCCCACGACCAGCATCAACACGCCCACTGCAATAAAGGCCACGATGCGCTCCACGCCGCCTGCATTGGCCAAGTCAATCAGCACCAGCTTGACCACCACCAGCCCCAACAAACCAGCCCCGGCCAGCCACAGCGTGCGCAGCAGGCGACGGTGCGCCACGACCATCAATGCCAGCGCCAGTAGGCTCCACAAAATGGCGTAACCGGTTTGCACCACAAAACTGTTGAACAGGGCCGGTGCAGACCAGTCCACACCGAAAAAATGATGCGCAATGCGCAGCCACACCGTGTTGAGCACCACAAAGCCCAGTGCAGCCAGTGCCACCACGGCTTGTGGGCCTTGCAGCCACTGAGCGCCTGGTGACAGTGTTTGTGGTGCCTGTGGCTGGGGCTGCGCCTCGCGCACCATGCGCCGCCAGAACATCAGGGCACCCATGCCCAAGGCAATGGCCAGCTCGGTGGGGTTGAGCAAGGGGATGTAGGGCAGCGGTTCGGTGCTGCCTTTTGACAACCAGGCCAGCGCCAACGCACCGACAAACACCAGCGCTGCCAAGGGCACCGCCGCCGTCCAGTAATAAGCACTGGCATGGCTTTGCAGGGGCCACTTGAATGTCGCTGCAGCGTCTGCGCGGTTAGCGCGTCCGGCCCACAGCACCAGGCCGATCAACACCACGATGGCGCTGAACAACAGCACCACGCTGGCCCACGAGGTGCGCCACAAATCGCCTTTGCCAATCGCAAACCACAAGGCGTCGGCCAGCAACACCGCCAGCAGCCACACGCTACCCGCATGCACCCAGTGGTTGAACTTTTGCTGCCAGATGCTGGGGGCGCGGTCGTTCTGGCGCAGCAGGCCGTAGTGCAGTAACAGCACCACCGGCCAGATCAACCAGGCCGGCCAGTTCAGCACACGGTGTTCGTCTGCAAGTTGCACCAGCAAACTGAGGGCCATGGCAACGACGGTGAAGCGGCTTGGCCAGGTGGCTACCGCCCACTGCTTGCGTAGTCCGAGCCACAGTGACAGCGCAGCACTGCCCACCAAGGCCAGCAGCGTGAGCAGTTGTTGGGTGTGTGCGTTGAACACATCAATGACCCCGACAGGCTCCATGCCCTGCGGTGCAAGGGTGATCAACCCAGGGGCGGCACGGTGAATCTCCAGCACAAAGGCCAGGCACCAGAACGCAAAGCCATACAGGTAAACGGGCTTGGCCAGTTGGCGCTCGAACACGGCATAACCTTTGCCCCAGGTGGAGCCACTGTGGGCCAGGGGCTGGTGCAGCCACCAAGCCAGCATCAGAGCAGGCAACGCGATCAGCAAAGCCCCCATGAAGGCGGGGTTCAGCAAGGGCAGCGCTGACACAGCAAGGGTGTTGCCACCAAAGAATGCCAGCGCAGCTACGGCTTGCAGCAGCAAGCCAAAGGCACGCGGCATCCAGCGCGCCTGACGCATACCCACCCAGAAAGCGCCCGCGCCCTCCAGTGCCCACACCGCCGATGTCCATTGCGCATCCAGTGCCAGCGGCACCGCCAGCGTGGCAAAACCCACGCCCAGGGCCATGAAGCATTCAATCAACAAGCGGTAGTTATCCAGCGAGCGGCGCACTAGCACCGTCGCCAACAGCAGGTATACCGCTGCAAAACCCAAGGCCGAAAACGCGGTACCCAAATACAGGTGTTGCACCAGGCCGGCCTGCAGGCCGAAGCCCACCAGCGGCGTGCCAAACACCAGTGTGCTGTCCACGGCGTTGCCCAGACGGGTGGCCGTGTTGCGGGCGTACAGCACGGCGGTGGCGATGTAGATCAGCAAAAAACCGATCAAAAACGGCTGGGCACTGGCGTATTGGTCGGGCAAAAATTTCAGCGCACCCCAGGTGCCAGCCACCACAAACGTAGCCACAAAACCCAGCACATTGAGCACCCGCCAGGAGCGGCGGTAGGCAATGAACAAAATCGCCAGGTTCAGCACGGTGTAGTAACTGAACAAGGCCACGTGGCTGCCTTGCCCGGTAGACAGCAATACTGGCACGGCAAAGCCACCCGCAAAGGCCGCCACCGCCAGCGAACGCGCGTTTTGCATCAGGGCCAGCACGCAGCTAAGGCCACACACCACCGTCATCAACACGAAGGCCGGCAGGGCGGGCACCAGGCCGTACAGGCGAAACGCGGCAAATACGGTGAGGTACAGCACCGCCACGCCCCCGCCTTGCAGTGCCAGCGCAAAACCGGGCTTGGCCTCGCGCTTGCCAAACCCTACAACCAACAGCGCAATGCCAGCCACGCCAATAGCCGCCAGCCGAAACTCCACGGGCAACAGGCCTGAGGCCGCGGCGTAACGCGCCAGAAATGACAGGCCGATAAACAAAATGACCAAGCCCACGCGCACGATCGTGTTGCCGCCCAGGAACCAGTTTTTTGCGGCTGTCAGTGCCTGCTCCAGCGCGTTTGGCTGGGCGGGCACCACGGGTTTGGCGGGCCGGGTTGCGGTTTGCGCCTCGCTGGGTGCGCCTGCCAGTTCGTCAGGCGTGTCGGCCCACAGGCTGGCATTGGCTAGTGACGCCGAGACCTCAGTTGTGCTGTGGGCGGGCGGCACATCAACCGGCGCGGCTATGGGTGATACGTCGCCTGGTGCCGCAAGCCCCGTGGAGGCGAGTGTTCTGGCAGTCGGCAGCGCTTGTCCAGCCTCGGCCAGACGCGTGATCGTGGCTGACGTCCTGGCCGACACTTTGGTTATTTCCTGGCGCACCATCCAGCGCAACGACAGACCCGCCAACATTCCCAGCACAGCGCCCAGGTACATCTGCCAGTCTCCGTAGCCTGGCCACAGGGCACCGAGTACAGCGCCCCAAATAACTCCCCATATCACCATGTTGCACTTTCGTTCTTGTGTTGTTGAGTGGTATCGCCGACCCTTCGAGGAGTTCAGGAGAAACAGTGGTGCTAACGACATGTCGCAATGGCGCAGTACCAGTTGGTAATACGGTCAGGACAACGTCCGGCACTGGTTTGCTATCAAATCAGAAGCTGCTTGAGCAGTCTCCAATTGGGTTATGCCTTGTTTTGTTAATAGTTGCCGCACCGGAGCTGGTAAGCCCAGTGTAGGCCATTGGTTTGCAGCTACCCATTGGCCTGCGGTCCCCGGGCTTTGGCTCGGCGTCATCGCGAGACTGACAGCATGCAAATGCAAATCCTTGTGGGTCAGTACGTGTACGAACGGTGGCAAGTGCTGCGCGTGTGTCTGCTGCGTGGGGTTCAGCGCGTCATCCAACGCGCGGGCGTTATCAAACGCAGGCAAGCAGTACAAACCGGCCCAAATACCTTTGTCGGGTCTGCGCTGCAACCACACATCGCCATTGGGCTGACTGGCCATCAACAGCCACAGCGACTGGGCAGTGCGCTTGAGTTTGCGGGTTTTGACCGGGTAGTTGTCGGTGTTCCCTTTCGCATAGGCCAGGCAGTGGCGGGCAACGGGGCAATTGCTGCACAGCGGCTTGCGCGCCAGACACACGGTGGCCCCCAAATCCATCATGCCCTGGGTGTAGCGCGGCATGTCTTTCCCATGGGCGGGCAGCACGGTTTCAGCGAGTGCCCACAGTTGGCGCTGCTGCGCGGCATCAGCCAGATCGCCCGCAAACGCCAGCGTGCGGGCCAGCACCCGTTTGACATTGCCATCCAAAATCGCCACCCGTTCGCCGTAGCACAGTGATGCGATGGCCGAAGCGGTGGAGCGGCCAATGCCGGGCAACGTTTGCAGCGTCTGGGCGGTTGGTGGAAATTGCCCGCCTGCGGCCGCCACGGCTTGCGCGCAGCGGTGCAGGTTGCGGGCACGACTGTAATAGCCCAAGCCGCTCCACAGGCCCAGCACGTCGTCCAGCGGGGCGGCGGCCAGGTCGGTGACGGTGGGGAAGCGCGCGAGAAAACGGATGTAGTAATCCAGCACCGTGATCACCTGGGTCTGCTGCAACATAACCTCGGACAGCCACACCCGATACGGCTCTTGCGTGTTTTGCCAGGGCAGGTGATTGCGACCATGCTGGCGCTGCCAGCGCACCACATCAGCAGCAAAGGTGTCGGTATTCAACAGATTTAAGCCAAATGGGCCTACAGCCCTTATGAATACTGCTCAAGCAGCTATCAAATAAATAGCAATTCTAGTTAGCAGTGAGTGCGGCTGGGCGCGACACGCGCGCTGCAAAGTCTTGCTTGACCGCCGGAATGTTGATCAAGTGCGACGTCAGCTCCAGCAGCTTGGCATCCAGCTGATCCAGCGACTGCTCCTGCAGTTGAATCTCACCCAGACGATCGTCCAGACCCGAAGCGGCATCCTGGATGCGCTCAATGGCTTCGATCCGGCGACCAAAGTTGCGGCGGCGCTCACGCAGTTGCGCATCCAGCTGCGAGGCGGCCGATTTATTCCACAGCTCCACTTCGCCCAACGCAGATTCATAGACCACGCGCAGCCGGGTGGCCAGCGCCCGTACCAGGCGATCAGCAAATTCGGGCTGCGCCAAACGCAGCACATTGCTCACGCCCAGATATTGGTTGTGGCTGCGTTCCACTGAGTCCAGATCGGCCTGGAAACGGGCCAGATCGGGCTCGCGTGGTGCTTGCAGCGAAAAGCCGTAGTCGGCATTCAGCTGGCGAAATGTGGCGTTCAACATGGTGTGAATGTCGCCACTGCTGGCCTGTGCTTTGGCCAAGCCGGCACGCAGCCGCTCAAAGGTCTGGGTGTAGGCCTTGCGCACGCCCAGCTTGATACCCGGTTGGCGCAAGGCCTTGGTCAGCTGCATCATTTCGGCCTTCAGGGTGCTGTTGCCCAGCAAGGCAAACACCTCGCGCAGCAGCTTCAGGTGCACCGAACGCACGGCATGAATTTTTCCGCCGCTGGCATCAAATTCAGCTTGCTCTGCCTCAATGCGCCCGCGCATGACCTTGATTACTGAGATATTCTTGCCACGCAAGCCTGTCAGTTCTTGTGCCTGCTCGGCCAGGTCACGGCGGCGAATATTGATTACCCGGCCGGTTTCCACCCGCAAGTCGCCAATGTTGTTCGTGACTGCTGAGCGCAAAATTTTCTGACGCTGGCCCATCACACCCTGACCCAGCGCGGTTTCCAGCACCGGTAACTGGCTGGCCTCCAGCAAATCCGCGTCATTATTGACCTTGGCTACCAGCCCTTTTTGTGCCGACACCGGAATGACCTGCGACTGCGGCAGCCCCAAAATTTCAGCCGAGGTAGCGCGCTGGCGGGCAATCTGTGCGCGCACCTGCTCAGGGGTGGACAAGGCGTCCCACAACGTGTCGATTTTATTGAGCACTACCAGGCGTGAATCGGTGTCATCGCCTTCGCTGATCAAATGCTCTCGCCAGATGGCCAAGTCTGATTTGGTCACGCCGGTGTCGGCCGCCAGAATAAACACCACTGCATGCGCCTGCGGAATCAGATTGACCGTGAGCTCGGGTTCTGCGCCAATCGCGTTCAAGCCCGGCGTGTCCAGAATCACCAAGCCCTGCTTGAGCAGGGGGTGCGCAATATTGATCAGCGCGTGTCGCCATTTGGGCACTTCAACCATGCCTGACGCATCGGTCATGGGGTTGTCTTCAGGCACCTCGTCATGCCAGAAACCCAGGGCGCGCGCTTCGTCTTTCGTCACGCGGCGGGTTTCGGCTACTTTCTCGAAGGCACTGGCCAACTGGCTGGAGTTGTTCACGTCCAGGTCAATGCGCGTCCATTTTTCGGGCACCAGGCGCCACTCCATCAAGGCTTGGGGCTGCAGGCGGGTTTCAATGGGGAGCAGGCGCAAACAGGGCGGCACGTCCGCGTCGTATCCCAGCTCGGTGGGGCACATGGTGGTGCGCCCGGCGCTGGCCGGCATGATGCGCCGCTTGTAACTGGCAAAGAAAATCGCATTGATCAGCTCGGATTTGCCGCGCGAAAACTCGGCCACAAACGCCACCATAATTTTGTCGGAGCGCACTTGAGACTCCAACCTGCGCAAGCGCTCTTCGACGGCGGAGTCGATCAAATCGTGGTCCTTCATCCACTCTGACAGCAGCTTTAGCCGCAGCGCAAACTCCCGCCGCCATGCACCATGCTGATCAAATTGTTCGTTGAATGAAGTTGCCACGCGATCCCCAGTTATTCGGGTGAGTTTTGTTGAATGAATCTCTACCCAAGCTGCGTTGTCGCGTTTGCGCTAACCAGCATGGAAATTCTTGAATGAATATAGCACCGCACTATTGATTCACGCGTATTTCCAGGCGCACCATGCCGGGTATCAGGTCTGGCAGCGCCTGCAGTAGTAGGTTGAGCGTTGTCCCTGTCGAATTAACTGAATGCTTTGGCTGCACGTTCGGCAGGGCTGGCCCGCCCGTCCGTATACCGAAGCCTGCAGCTGAAAGTGCCCTGCATCCCCGTGGGCATTGGAAAAATCGCGCAAAGTGCTGCCGCCTTGTTGCACAGCCAGCGTCAACACCTGGCCAATGGCGTCGTGCAAGCGCAGCACGCGAGCCCGACTGATGCGCGCCGCGCGGGTCGTAGGCCGAATGCCGGATCGAAACAACACTTCACAGGCATAAATATTGCCGACGCCCACCACCACGTCCCCGGCCAGCAAAACCTGTTTGATGGGTGCGTTGCGCAGGCGCAACTGGGCATAAAAAATCTGCGGGTCAAAACTGGATGACAGCGGCTCCATACCCAGACCGCCCAGCAGTTTCTGCGCCTGGGGTGATTGCTCGCTGTCGGCATAAACCGCCGCCCCAAAGCGTCGCGGGTCATGTAGGCGCAGCACGCCGTGGCTGGTGATCAGGTCAAAGTGATCATGTTTGCCAGCAGGCGGTGCCGTTTGCGCAAAGGTCAAACTGCCCGACATACCCAAATGCATCAGCAGCAGACCACCGCTTAAATCCAGCAGCAAATATTTCCCGCGCCTGCGAACTCCCAGAACGGTCTGCCCCACCAACAGTTGCGGCGCGCAGCCCAGCGGCCAGCGCAGCGGCTTGCCCTGCACCGCATTGAGAATCTGGCTACCTGAAATGGCAGGCGCAAAACTCAGGCGTGTTACCTCAACTTCCGGGAGTTCGGGCATGGTGTGCAATGGTGTCGATTAACATGGAACGATGATGAAACAAGTTCTTGGCAAGGGGCGTTTTTGGTTATTAACCGTGGGTGCATTCGCGACGCTAATGGTCGCACCGGTGGTGCATGCGCAGGTTGCAACAAGCGCCAGCACGACAGCCACCGCGTCATCGCTGGATGGCGCGCTTTTTTACCAGCTTTTGCTCGGTGAGTTGTCGGTGCGGGGCGGCGAGCCTGGGGCAGGCTATTCGCTGGTGCTGGACGCGGCGCGGAAGACCAACGATGCGGTGTTGTACCAGCGGGCTGTGGAAATCGCCCTGCAATCGCGCAGCGGTGATTCAGCGGTTCAAGCAGCGCGCGCCTGGCAACTGGCCCAACCCACGTCGCGCGAAGCCAACCGTTATTTGCTGCAGATTTTCGTGGCGCTCAATCGACTGGCAGATAGCGCTGAGCCCTTGACTCGTGAATTGGACCTGACGCCTGCAACCGAGCAGGCCGCATTCATTTCCAGAATTCCAGGTGTGTACCCGCGTGTCGTTGATAAAAAGCTGGCAGCAGATGTGGTGCAGGGTGTCCTGACCAAATACTTGCCTCTTGCGCGCACCGGCGCCCAATCCTGGGTGGCAATAGGTCGGTTACGGCTGGCCGCTGGCGACGCGGCGGCGGCTTTGGATGCGGCCCAGCGTGCCCAGGCAGTCAATCCCCAAGCAGAAGGTGCAGCAGTATTGGCGCTGGAAATCATGGATCCCAAGCAGCCCCAGGCTGAAACCCTGGTGCTGACTTATCTCGCAAACAAGCAGGTCAGCACTCCAG
>JAYUXO010000348.1:0-3215 GCA_043753505.1 Comamonadaceae bacterium | reverse complement strand
CGGACGGCAACGGCAAAGAAATCACGCTGGGCATCCCGCGTGTGTATTCCTACCCCCGCCGCGCCTTGTCATACAACCCCTGCACCTTAGGCACATTGTCCTGAAGTTGCCTGATGCGCTCCGGCCCGCTCGGGTGGGTGGACAGGAAAGCGGGGCCGCCTTGGCCGCCGCTGGCTTTGGCCATTTTTTCCCACAGCACCACGCTGGCGTTGGGCTCAAAGCCGCCACGGGCGGCGACTTCCAGGCCTACCAGGTCGGCTTCGGTTTCGTCTTCGCGGCTGAATTTCATGGTGAGCAGTTGGGTGCCCAAACCGGCGGCCACGTCGCCCATTTGGCCCAAACCCAGCACCTGTGACAGAACCGACAGACCGATTCCGGTGGCCTGGCTTTTGGCCACCCGTTCGCGGGCGTGTTCCCGCAGGGCATGGGCCATTTCGTGTCCCATGATCATGGCGATTTCGTCGTCCGTGAGTTTGAGTTGGTCCAGGATGCCGGTGTAAAAGGCAATTTTCCCGCCGGGCATGCACCACGCGTTGATCTGCTTGCTGTTGATCAGGTTGATTTCCCAGTTCCACTTGGAGACGCGGCCGTTCCACTGAGGGGTGTACGGAATCAGGCGCTGGGCGATGGTGCGCAGCTTGACGAGTTGGGGGTTGTTGTCGGGCGCTAGTGCGCTTTTTGCGCGGGCTTCGCTCAGGGTTTGCGCATATTGCTGGCTGGCCGCTTTTTCCAGCGATTCGGCGGGCACCAGGTTGCGGTACTGGGACGATTTGCCCACGTCGACTTGGGCTGAAGCGGGTAGGGCTGCCGCAACGGCTGCCGCTGACGCGGCGGCGAGCAGGAAACCGCGGCGGCGGTTCCAGGCGTTGAGGGAGACGGATGTTTGGGGGTGGCAAAGTGGGCACATGGCTCAATAATAGTCAGGAAAGTTGAACGCGCACACCAGCGTGGTTCAAGAGGCTGTTTCAAGCCGTCTGATGCAGCACAACAAATCCGCATATTCCAAACCACAAAACAACAACGCACACCATGCCGGAATCCACTGCACCGACCCACGCATCCGAAAAACTCTCCTGGGCCGCCACGTTGCGTGTCTACCTGGAGCCCGCGAGCCTGCGCATGCTGGCGTTGGGCTTTGCGGCTGGGCTGCCGCTGCTGCTGGTGCTGGGCACCCTGAGTTTTCGCCTCCGCGAAGCGGGCATTGACCGCAGCACGATTGGCTATTTAAGCTGGGTGGGATTGGCCTATGGCTTCAAGTGGTGCTGGGCACCGCTGGTGGACCGACTGCCGATTCCGCTGCTCACGCGCGCGCTGGGGCGGCGGCGCAGCTGGTTGCTGCTGTCGCAGGCGCTGATCATGGCCGGGTTGGTGGGCATGGCGCTGGTGGACCCCAAGCTCACGCTGGGGCCGGTGGTGTGGTTTGCGTTGCTGGTGGTCTTTGGCTCGGCCACGCAAGACATTGCGCTGGATGCCTACCGCATCGAATCGGCTGATGCGAAGCGTCAGGCTGCGTTGGCCGCTACCTATCAAACCGGCTACCGGCTGGCGATGATCTGGGCGGGGGCGGGCGTGCTGTGGATTGCGGCGCGGGCCGAGGTGGCCCCGGCTGTGACAGCAGCCGTTCCGGCTGCGGTCGCGGCCTATCAGCACAGCGCCTGGCAAACCGCCTACCTGGTGATGGCCGCCTGCATGCTGGTAGGCGTGTTCACGGTGCTGTTTTCTCCCGAACCCGCGCACCGTGCCATTCCCCCCGCCCGCAACGCCGCCGACTGGTTGCGCACAGCCCTGATCGAGCCGTTTGCCGAATTTTTTTCCCGCTACCGCTGGCAGGCCGCGCTCATCCTGGCGCTCATTGCGGTTTACCGCATCAGCGACATCGTGATGGGCATCATGGCCAACCCGTTTTATGTGGACATGAAATACACCAAGGACGAGGTGGCCGCGGTGACCAAGGTGTACGGCGTTGTCATGACCCTGGCCGGTGCTTTCATTGGCGGTGCCATGGCCATGCGCTTGGGCGTGATGCGGGTGTTGATGCTGGGCGCGGTGCTCTCCGCTGCCAGTAACCTGCTGTTCGCCTGGCTGGCCACACGCGGACACGACGTGAACGCCTTGATCGCCGTGATTTCAGCCGACAACCTGTCCAGCGGCATTGCGTCTGCCGCCTTCATCGCCTACCTGTCCAGCCTGACCAACGTCCAGTACTCGGCCACGCAGTACGCCCTGTTCAGCTCCATGATGGTGCTGGCCCCCAAGTGGATTGCGGGGTTTTCAGGCACGTTTGTCGATGCATTTGGCTACCAGCCGTTTTTTGTGTCCACGGCGTTGCTGGGTTTGCCGGTGCTGGTGCTGGTGTATCTGGCCAGCCGGATCACGACGGTGCCGCAGGCGTCGTCCGTGAATCTGGATGCTCCTGATTAAATAGCTGCTTGAGCAGTATTTATAAGGGCTACTGGCTCAAATCATGTATTTTTTATCCTCTCAACCAAGACATACCCATGAAATTCTCCGAGTTTGAATGCTTCAAAGTGTCCATGCCGCAGGCTCATGTGGCGCAGGTATTGATGGCCAGTGGCCGACGCGGTAACCCCGTGGGTTTGAAATTCCTCGATGAGTTGGGCCGCGTATTTGACGAAGTGAGCGCCCATGCGGATGTACGCGCCGTGGTGCTGGCTGCTGACGATAAAGACTTCAGCTTTGGCCTGGACTTGAAAGATGTCGCACCTTTGCTGATGGCCGGGTTGCAAGGTGGATCCGCAGGACACGACGCGCTGGAACGCCAGGGCACCGCGTGGCAGCAGTCGCTGACCCGCATTGCGCAGTGCCGTCAGCCGGTGATCGCTGCGGTCAGTGGCTGGTGCATTGGTGCCGGGCTGGAGTTGATTGCCGCGTGTGATGTGCGCCTGTGCAGCGACGACAGCACCTTCACTTTGCGCGAGGTCAAATTAGGCATCGTGTCGGATCTGGGCGGGTTGCAGCGCTTGCCGCAACTGGTCAGCCACGGCTGGTTGCGCCAGATGGCTTTTACCGGTGACGATTTCAGCGCGGCGCAGGCGCTGCAAATGGGCCTGGTCAACGCCACTTACCAAACGCCAGAGCAAACCCGCCAAGCGGCACTGGCGCAGGCCCAGCGTATCGCGCAAAACGCACCATTGGTCGTGGCGGGCATCAAGAAACTGCTGAACGCGCAAAGCGAGGCAACCGTGCAGCAAAGT
>JAYUXO010000347.1:0-3225 GCA_043753505.1 Comamonadaceae bacterium | reverse complement strand
TCGGACGCAAAACAACACTCTTTCGGAGACACGGTGCAGGTCTTACAACTTCTGGTCAGTGGCATTGCCCAAGGCTGTATTTACGGGCTGATTGCGCTGGGCTTTGTGCTGATTTACAAGGCTACTGAAACCGTCAGCTTTGCACAGGGCGAGCTGATGATGTTGGGCGCTTTTTTGGGCCTTGCCGGGATGACCCTGCTGGGCTTTCCATTTTGGTTGGCGGTCATCAGTGCGATTGTGGCCATGGCGGCATTTGGCATGTTGCTGGAGCGGGCGGTGATTCGGCCGATCCTGGGGCAACCGGCGTTTTCCATCATCATGCTGACCATTGGTATTGGCTATGTGGCCCGCGGCCTGATCACCATGATTCCGGGCATCGGCACCGAAACGCACACCCTGCCCGTGCCCTACAAAGACCTGGTGTGGAAAGTCGGCGACGCGGCCAATCCGCTGGTGCTGAACGTGGAGCAGATGGTGGTGATTGGCAGTACAGCCTTGCTGTGCGCGTTGCTGTTTGCGGTGTTTCGCTACAGCCGCGTGGGCATTGCCATGCAGGCGTCGTCGCAAAACCAGTTGGCGGCTTACTACATGGGCATTCCGGTCAAGCGCTTGAACGGTTTGGTGTGGGGCTTGGCTGCTGCGGTAGCCGCCATTGCGGGACTGCTGCTGGCGCCCATTACCTTCGTGCACGCCAACATGGGCTTCATTGGGCTGAAAGCATTTCCAGCAGCGGTGGTGGGCGGTTTCGGCAGTTTGCCCGGCGCAATTGTGGGCGGTCTGGTGATCGGGATTGTGGAGTCGATGTCGGGCTTCTACCTGCCCGATGGCTTCAAGGACGTGGCCGCTTATGTGGTGGTGTTGATCATGTTGATGGTCAAACCCAATGGGTTGTTTGGTGAGAAGTTACGCAAGAAAGTTTGACAACCCATCATGAGATTTCTTTTTAAAACCGACTACAACCAGGACATTGCCCTTGCCAAACATAACGGCCAGGTGTTCTGGTACAGCGTTCTGGGCGTGCTGCTGGCCGCCGCTCCCTGGATCATTCCGGAGTACTGGCTGGCCCAGCTGACCTTCATCCTCATTTATTCCATCGTGGGCCTGGGGCTGATGCTGCTGGCGGGCTTTACCGGCCTGTTCTCGCTGGGCCATGCGGCGTTTCTGGGTGTGGGGGCGTACACGCAAGCGGTGCTCACCGGCATGGGCTGGCCGTTCCCGCTGGCGCTGGCTTGCGCGGCGGGCCTGTCGGCGGCCGTAGGCCTGGTCGTGGGCTTGCCCGCCTTGCGCGTCAAGGGCATTTATCTGGGCATGGCCACTTTGTCGTTTGGCTTTATCGTGGAAGAAGTGTTTGCCCGCTGGGAAAAAGTCACCGGCGGCAACTCGGGCATCCACATCAAGGCCCCTGATTTGTTTGGTTGGAAATTGAACAGCGGCGAAGCGTTTTACTTTCTGTGTCTGGTGATTGCAGTGCTGTCGACGCTGGCCATCGTGAACTTGCTGCGTTCGCCAACGGGTCGCGCGTTTGTGGCCATTCGTGATTCGGAAATTTCAGCGCAAAGCATGGGCATCCACCTGGCTCGCTACAAAACACTGTCCTTTGCATTGTCAGCCGCGCTGGCAGGCATTGGCGGAGCGCTGTATGCGCACAAGCTGCAATTCATCTCGCCCGAACAGTTCAACATCATCCAGTCGATTGACTTGTTGCTGATGGTGGTGATTGGTGGGTTGGGCTCCGTACACGGCGCTTTTTTAGGTGCGATTTTTTTGATCTCGATGCCCCAGGTAATTTCCCTGGGCAAAGACTATTTGCCTGCGGTCATCGGTCAGGCACCCGGCTTGCAATCGGTGGTGTATGGCGCGGTGTTGATTGCGTTTGTGCTGTTTGAGCCATTGGGCATTTACGGCCGCTGGTTGAAGCTGCGTACTTACTTCCAACTGTTTCCGTTTTACCGCAAGGGCCTGTTCAAGCGGCAAAAGGCGTTCCTCAAATCAGATCGGCTGAAATGACCCCTTCGACAGACTCCGGGCAATCGGTGTTGCTTTCCGCCAAAAATCTGAGCGTGCGCTTTGGCGGCGTGCTGGCCGTGAATGACGTGAGCTTTGATGTGAAAAAGGGCGAGGTTTTCACCCTCATCGGTCCGAATGGCGCGGGCAAAACCACGGTGTTTAACCTGATCAGCCGCATTTACACGCCTACCACTGGCCATATTGACTACCTCGGTCAAAAGCTCACCGACCAACCACCCCACAAAATCGCTTCGCTGGGCATTGCGCGCACCTTTCAAAATATCGAACTGTTTGAACACGCCACAGTGCTGCACAACCTGTTGATTGGTTGCCACACGCACAGCAAAACCGGTCTGTTCAGCGAAATGTTTTTCACGCGGGCCGTACGCCGCGCCGAGATCGAATCACGCGAGCGCGTGGAAAAAGTCATTGATCTCCTGAACCTGCAAGCCCATCGTGACGCCATGGTGGCTGGCCTGCCTTACGGCGTGCGCAAGGTCGTGGAGGTGGCCCGCGCACTGTGCACCGAGCCAAAATTGTTGTTACTCGATGAGCCGTCTTCAGGGCTGAATGTGGAAGAAACCGACGATATGGCGTTCTGGATAGCCGACATAAAAAACGAGTTGGGCATCACGGTGTTGATGGTGGAACACGACATGAGCCTGGTTTCCAAAGTGTCGGATCGCGTGGTGGCCATGAACCAGGGTGCAGTGCTGGCCAGTGGCACGCCGCGCGAGGTGCAGAACGACCCGGGTGTAATTGAGGCTTATTTGGGATCGGTGGACGATGTGTCGTCGCTGCGGAGGCAGGCATGAGTGACGCACCACCCCCCATCAGCGACCAGCCCGTTCTCAAGCTGCTCAATGTGGAAAGTGCCTACGGCCCCATCAAAGCGATTCGCGGCGTGAGCCTGCAGGTGCGTCGGGGCGAAATTGCCACGGTGCTGGGCAGTAACGGCGCAGGCAAAACCACCATTCTCAAAACCATCAGCGGCATCATTGATCCGCGCAAAGGCAGCATAGAGTTCAAAGGCCAGGCCATCACCGCGCGGGACCCGGCGCACATCGTGCAGCAGGGCCTGTCGCACGTGCCTGAGGGCCGCGAGGTGTTCCCCCTGCTCAGCGTGCGCGATAACCTGCTGATGGGGGCCTACACCCGACGCGACCGCGACGGCGTGAGCCGCGACATTGAAGCGGTGTTTGGCTACTTTCCCATTCT
>JAYUXO010000346.1:0-7976 GCA_043753505.1 Comamonadaceae bacterium | reverse complement strand
TGGGGCAAAAAGCTGCCGAAGACATTTACCGGAAAGCACAATCCGGTAAAACGAGTTTTATTGCCGAACTGACCGGCTCCGGATCTGTCTCTGCCAGCGATCTGGCACACACCATGTCGTCCGCTTTTGGCGCACCACTGCTGGACCTCAGTGCAATCGATCCCCAGCGGATCCCCCGCAACCTGCTGGACACCAAAATTTGCCAGGATTTTCGGGTTGTCGTACTCAGCAAGCGCAACAACCGTCTGATCGTTGCCACCGCAGATCCATCCGACCAGCAGGCCGCAGAACGAATCAAATTCTCCACCCAGCTCGGGGTTGACTGGATCATTGCAGAGTACGACAAACTGTCCAAGCTGGTTGACGCGACGACAGCCAGCACCACCGAGTCAATGGACAAAATTATTGGTGGTGATTTTGAATTCGACGAGTCATCGCTGGATACCAATGTCGTCGAAGATGCGGACGCGATGCCTTCTGACGTAGAAGATGCGCCCGTTGTCAAGTTTTTGCAAAAAATGCTGCTTGATGCATTTGGAATGCGCGCGTCAGATTTGCACTTTGAGCCGTACGAATTCACCTATCGTGTGCGCTTTCGAATTGACGGTGAACTGAGAGAAATCGCTTCTCCTCCGGTTGGAATCAAAGACAAACTGGCATCACGTATCAAAGTCATATCCCGAATGGACATTTCGGAGAAGCGTGTGCCGCAAGACGGAAAAATGAAACTGAAGATCGGCCCCGATCGGGTCATTGATTTCCGGGTCAGCACGCTGCCAACACTGTTCGGCGAAAAAATTGTTATCCGTATTCTCGACCCGAGCAGTGCCAAACTCGGCATTGAAGCGCTGGGTTACGAGCCAGAGGAAAAGGAGCGCCTGCTTGCGGCCGTCAAGCGCCCTTACGGCATGGTGCTGGTCACAGGTCCGACTGGTTCGGGTAAAACCGTGTCACTTTATACCTGCCTGAATCTGTTAAATAAACCGGGCGTCAACATCGCTACCGCTGAAGACCCCTCGGAAATTAACTTACCGGGCGTCAACCAAGTCAATGTGAATGACAAAGCTGGCTTGACATTTGCCGTCGCTCTTAAATCATTTTTGCGCCAGGATCCAGATATTATTATGGTCGGCGAAATTCGCGACCTGGAGACGGCTGATATTTCTATCAAAGCGGCACAAACCGGCCATCTGGTTCTGTCAACCTTGCACACAAACGATGCGCCGACCACACTGACGCGCATGCGCAACATGGGCATCGCGCCGTTTAATATTGCGTCCAGCGTGATATTAATCACAGCGCAACGTCTGGCACGACGGTTATGCGCCAACTGTAAGGCTCCAGCCGACATACCGCATGAAACACTGCTGGATGCGGGTTATACAGACGAAGAGATTGATGGCAGTTGGACGCCGTATCGTCCAGTTGGCTGCTCGATGTGCAATAACGGCTACAAAGGGCGGGTCGGCATCTACCAGGTGATGCCGATCAGCGACGAAATACAGCGCATTATTTTGCGGGACGGCAGTTCTATGGACATTGCGGCCCAGGCAAAGTCTGAAGGCGTTCGCAGCCTGCGAGCTTCAGGTTTACTCAAAGTGAGAACGGGCATGACTTCTCTGGAAGAAATATTGGGTTGCACCAATGAGTGATTGGAATGAATAAGCGCAACCGGTCTGCAATAACTTTAGGAATTCAGTATGGCAACAGCTAGCGCAGTGTCTCGGTCGAAATCCAAAGACGTCAAAGAGTTTGTCTACGAATGGGTGGGTAAGGACCGCAACGGAAAGCCAGTCAAGGGCGAGGTTCGCGCCTCGGGCGAGAATCAAGTCCAAGCCTCGCTGCGCAGACAAGGCATATTTCCGACGAAAATCAAGAAACGCAGGATGCGATCCGGAAGATCCATCAAGCCCAAAGATCTTGCCATTTTTACCCGCCAACTTGCCACCATGATGAAAGCGGGCGTCCCGTTGCTGCAGGCTTTCGATATTGTAGGCCGCGGAAATCCGAACCCAAGTGTTACCAAGCTCCTGAATGATATTCGCACCGATGTAGAAACTGGAACATCGTTAAGTGCTGCATTTCGTAAATTTCCGATTTATTTCGATAGTTTGTATTGCAATTTGGTGGAGGCAGGTGAGACTGCAGGTATTTTGGAGCAATTGCTGGATCGCTTGGCGGTCTACATGGAAAAAACCGAAGCCATTAAATCCAAAATTAGAGCCGCGCTGATGTATCCCATTGCAGTGTTAATTGTGGCGTTTGTAGTGGTCGCCGTTATCATGATTTTCGTGATTCCGGCCTTCAAGGAAGTTTTTTCCTCTTTTGGTGCCGATTTGCCAGCACCCACTTTGATAGTAATGGCCATCAGCGAGATATTTGTTAAATATTGGTGGCTGATATTTGGTGGGCTTGGCGGTGGCTTTTACTTTTTCATGCAGGCCTGGAAACGCAGTGAAAAAGTTCAGGCCTTTATGGATCGATTGATGCTCAAAATGCCAATATTCGGTGAGCTCGTTTACAAATCCGTGATCGCCCGGTGGACGCGCACCCTGTCGACAATGTTTGCAGCGGGCGTGCCGCTTGTTGAGGCGCTTGATTCGGTTGGTGGCGCATCAGGAAATTCGGTTTATGCCCGGGCTACCGAGAAAATACAGCAAGAGGTGTCTACCGGTACCAGCCTCACCGCAGCCATGGACAATGCGAATGTATTTCCTTCAATGGTTTTGCAGATGTGCTCCATTGGCGAGGAATCGGGCTCGATTGATCACATGCTCGGAAAAGCCGCCGATTTTTACGAATCCGAGGTGGACGATATGGTGGCAGGTCTGGCCAGCTTGATGGAGCCCATCATCATCGTGATCCTGGGTACGATCATCGGTGGGATTGTGGTGTCAATGTATTTGCCAATTTTCAAACTGGGTCAAGTGGTCTAATGGGTGTCGATACTTGGTTGGATCCGGTGCTGGCTGGTTTGTTTGGGTTGTTGATTGGCAGTTTTTTGAATGTAGCGATTTACCGTTCGCCCAAAATGCTGGAGTTTGGCTGGTGGCGCGACACTGTTTGCGAATTACTGGTAGACGAAGATTTTCATCAGCGGGTTTTCGGAGCGCCTCGCGCCGACTCGCTCAGGCAAGAAGCGACCCGCTTAACTGCGCAGATAGAGGCTGTGCCTGCGCTGTCTTTGTGGAAACCCCGCTCGCGGTGCCAAACATGTGGGCATGGCATTTGTTGGTATGAAAATATTCCCGTATTCAGCTACCTGCTTTTGCGTGGTAAATGTTCAGCTTGCGGCACTGTGATTGGCTGGCGATACCCCGCTATTGAACTGGTAACCGGCGCTCTCTTTGCATTTTGTGTATTTCAATGGGGATGGACGCCAACAGCGGCAGCTTGGTGCTTTTTTTGCGCACTCCTGTTAACTGCTGCTTTGATTGACTGGGATACCACCTACCTGCCAGATCTATTGACTTTGGGCCTTTTATGGTCAGGCCTGTTAGCCAGTTCCTTGCGGTGGACATCTACTCCCTTGGATCAGGCAGTTATTGGTGCAGCTGCTGGCTACAGTTCTTTGTGGCTGATCAATTTCATATTTTGCAAAATCACAGGCCGTCCGGTGGCTATGGCTGCTGGCGACTTCAAATTGTTTGCCGCGTTGGGTGCCTGGTTTGGGTGGTTGGGATTGATTCCGATTATTTTGCTGGCTTCTTTGGTGGGATCGGTTATTGGTATTGCGATCAAAATGATCTCGGGCTTGCGTGATGGTGATTTCATTCCATTCGGCCCATTTCTGGCGGGTGCAGGGCTGCTAGCTCTTTTTTGGGGACCTACGCAGATGCTTAAAGCGTTTGGCATTTAAATCAAACGATGCAGCGTCTGAACACACCGATGAAACTCGGGCTGACCGGCGGAATTGGTAGTGGGAAATCGACTGTCGCATCTTTTTTGAATATGCTTGGTGCACGCACAATCGATGCCGACGTCATATCCCGTCAAACCACCATCGCCGGCGGTAGTGCACTAACCGCCATACGGCAGCTATTCGGCGAGAAATATATTTTAGATGGTGCGCTGGACAAAGATCGCATGCGCCAGGCGATATTTGCCGACCCGGCAGCACGCGCCCAATTAGAGGCAATTGTTCACCCTTTGGTAGGCGCTGAAATAGCACGCCAGACGCAGCAGGCCACGGATGGAAACTGCCAAATTTTGGTGTTCGACATTCCCCTGCTGGTTGAATCTGGACGTTGGCGCATGCAGCTGGACCACATTTGGGTGATTGATTGCACGGTTGACACGCAAATCACACGCGTGATGAACCGCAGCGGTTTTAGCGCTACTGGCGTGCAGCAAATCATCGCGGCGCAGGCCCCTCGCCATGCGCGTCTGTCCGCTGCCGACGCTGTCGTTTTCAACGATGGATTGACGCTGGAACAATTGCAAACCGTCGTGCACCGATTGGCAAATACCCTCGGGCTATGATCAACCCCGTGATCTTGTACGAATACCCATTTAACGAACGCATTCGCACCTACCTGCGCCTGGAACACTTGTTTCGCCGCCTGGGTCAACTGGTGCCGCGCGACCACCCCATTGACCACCATTACGCGCTGACCACCTTGTTTGAGGTAATGGACGTCGCGGCGCGGGCGGATTTGAAGTCCGATGTGATGAAAGACCTTGAAAAGCAGAAAAGTGCCCTGTCGGCTTTGCGGGGCAACCCTGGCATTGCGCTGGAAAAGCTTGGTGAGGTGATCGCCAAGCTGGATGATTGCTTTGCCACACTGAACAACCTGCCGGGCAAAGTCGGCATGGCATTAGCAGATAACGAGTGGCTGATGAGTGTGCGCAGCCGGGTGGGCATTCCCGGGGGCACCTGTGAGTTTGATTTACCCGCCTACTACGCGTGGCAGCACCGCAGCCCCACAGAGCGCCGCACTGATGTGGAGCGGTGGGCATCTACCCTGAGCCCGCTGGCCGAATCGATTCACCTGCTGCTGCGATTGTTACGCGACTCAGGCAATCCTCAAAAAGTGATGGCGATTGCGGGGCAGTTACAACAAACGCTGCCTACCGGACGCAGCTTCCAGTTGTTGCGACTGCGCATCAACCCTCAGATGGGCTTGGTCCCCGAGATCAGCGCCAACCGTTTGATTGTGTCGGTACGCCTCATGCGCCAGCATGCGGCAGATAAATTAATGGTCAGCGTAGACGACGCGGCGTTCGAACTCACTTTGTGTGCCTGACGTCTCATTTGCCCTTACCCGGATACGAGCGTCGGGTCGATAACAAGCACTCCTGAATTGATAGCTGCTTGAGCAATTTCTAAACGGGCTGCAGCCCGTTTTTATTTAAATTGCGATGAGCTGTTGAAGCTCGTGCACCTGCACAAAGAGATCATCCTGGCACAGCACACGGCTCCTGCTAGGGCGATCAGGATTGTGATAAATGCCGTTGCTGGTGCTCCTTACGGCGACAAAACTTAAGGCAACAAAAAACCCACAATGCCGGGCAGCGTGCGGGTTTTTGGAGTTGTAGCGAGGAGCTGAAACCGAAATCCTGGTGGTGATAGGTGGATTTGAACCACCGACATCAGCATTATGAATGCTGCGCTCTAACCAACTGAGCTATATCACCAGACGGGCGAGATTATAGCCGCGCCAGTTCTTCGCTGACCGGGCGCACGATCAGACTGTCAAGCGTATCGACCTGCTAATTGTTCACGTCATGGCTTGTTTCCCGGCTTGGCCGCTAGAACGCCTGTCAGCCAGTGCGTAGGTCAGGAACACGAAGCGGCCACCGGTGCATTGCGCAGTATGCCGCTGGATGTGCTCAGCTTGTTTGTCCAGCGTCTTGAAAAAATAATTGAGGCCGCTTTAAAGCGCCATCAGCACCATCAAATCTGCCAGACATCCCGCTTCATGCAGCGGCTTGTCCAGCCGCCTGCGCAGCATGCGGGGAAAACGCACCGCTACGCCGCTTTTGTGGCGGGGGCTGTGGTTGATGCCTTCAAAACCCAGCTCGAACACCAAACTGGGCTTGACGCTGCGCACCGGGCCGAATTTTTCCAGGGTGGTTTTGCGGATGACAGCATCCACCTGTTTGAACTCTTCATCGGTCAAGCCTGAGTAAGCTTTGGCAAAGGCCACCAGTTGCAGCTTGCCCGGCTGGGCCGGTTCGCGCTTTTCAATCGCCTTCAGCACAGCATCGGCCTCTGCTTTGTCCAGTGGCGGGCGGCTCCAGACTGCAAAGGTGTAATCGGTGTAGACACTGGCGCGGCGTCCGTGACCGGCCTGGGCGTAGATGAGGATGCAATCCACTGTGAGCGGATCCACCTTCCACTTCCACCAGGTGCCGTCGGCCTTTGTGCGGCCTGTGCCATACGCCGATTGCTGGTGCTTGAGCATCAGACCCTCGACGCCACAGGCTCGAGACAGCTGGCGCTGGTCAGCCAAGGCTTGCCAGGTATTGGCTTGAACCAGCGGTGATACGCGAATACCTGAGTGAATGAGCAAGCATTCCAGCTGGGCGCGGCGCTTGTGCTGGGGTTGGGCGCGCAGGTCTTGGCCGCCCGCTTCCAGAAGGTCGTAAGCCATGAAGCTGACGGGTGCGTCGGCCAGCAGCTTTTTCGGCAGGGTTTTGCGGGCAATGCGCGTCTGCAGCTGGGAAAACGGGGCCGGATGTTCATCTCCAGGACGCCACACCACAATTTCCCCATCCAGCACCGTGCCATCGGGCAGCGGCTGCATCAGCGCCACCAGTTCGGGGAAGCGGTCGGTCAGCAGCTCTTCGCCACGTGACCAGACCCAGCCCTGGCCCGCGCGTTTGACCAGCTGGCCACGAATGCCGTCGAACTTCCATTCCACTTGCCAGTTGTCCACTGCGCCAAGTTTGGCGGGCAGGTCAGCCAGTGGGGTGTCAAGCTGATGGGCCAGAAAGAAAGGGTACGGCTGCCCTGCGTCCAATAGGTCTAAATTTACATCATTCAGGCCATCAGACCTTGCAGATACTGCTCGGACAGCTTCGTATTTGATAGCAGTTGGCTTGGCTTTTCCATCGGTGTAGCCCATCATGCGCTGCGCCACGCGCTTGGGATCAATGCCCGCGTGTGCCGCAATGGCGCGCTGCACCAACAACTTGCTGACACCTACGCGAAAACCGCCACCCACCAGCTTGGTCAACAAGAAGCGGCCTTGCGTGTCCAGCTGCTGCCAGTAGCTTTTGATGCGTTGCGCAATCTCATCGTCGGGCAAGCCACGCAAAGGTAAAAGCCGCTCTTCTACCCACTGCGCCAGCCCTAAAGTCGACGCCACAGTCGGCGACGGTGGCAATACATGAGCAATGGTTTCCGCCAGGTCGCCTACAGCTTGGTAGCACTCGTCAAATAACCAGTCTGAAAGCCCCGCCACCTCGCACGCCAAAGTGCGCAGGGTGGCAGTGCGTACCACCTGGCGCGGCTTGCCGCCCGCCAGAAAGTACACCGCCCAGGCCGCGTCGTGGGCGGGAACGGCATCCAGGTAGCGCTGCATTGCCAGCACCTTGGCGTTGGTGGAGGTGGTGGTATCCAGCTCGGTGAACAGTTGGGCGAAGCGGTTCATGAGGTGCGCTTCATGTTTGCTGCACCTGGGGCCACTGCTCCATCAAAGGTGATGAACTGGGTGCGCATCGACAGCGCGCGCATCAGGCCCAGTCGCTCGTTTTCGCCAATGGCTCTCACCAACGGGCATGGCTCACCTCCAAAGATGTTCGTGTCCTGCACCAGCGTGTCCCATTGCCTACGCCAGCGGCGGTAGTGGAAAGCGTCAAACACCACATCAGGCGCTGCAGGCAGCAGAAACCCAAAACGGTTATGCGGCATCGTTGCCCGCCTCATCACCGTATTCCGTCTCAAACGCCCCCGCTTGCAGGCCCTGCTCTGCCAGATACCGCACCATCACGGGCACGCTGCCATGCGTGACGATGACCCGCGGAGCGCC
>JAYUXO010000345.1:0-3245 GCA_043753505.1 Comamonadaceae bacterium | reverse complement strand
AGCGCCATCACACTGACCCTGTCGATTTTCGGCGCCATGTTGGTCCTGATGGCAGTTCGGGTACCGATTGCGGTGGCCATGTTCGTTGCTGGCGGCATCGGTTATGTGGCACAAACCGGCTGGTCACCATTTGCCAGTTTTCTCAACACCCAGGCCTTCGCCCGCTTTGCCAGCTACGACTTGTCGGTCATTCCGCTGTTCATCCTGATGGGGCATTTTGCAACCCAGGGCGGCATCAGCAAGGCCTTGTTCCAGTTCGCGGCCAGCCTGATGCGCCACTTCAAGGGTGGCCTGGCGATGGCGTCGGTACTCGCCTGCGCTGCATTTGGTGCCATTTGTGGTTCTTCAGTAGCGACAGCGGCCACCATCACCAGCGTGGCACTGCCCGAGATGAAGCGGCATGGCTACTCCGGTCGCCTGTCCACCGCCACACTGGCAGCCGGCGGCACGCTGGGCATTCTGATTCCGCCCTCGGTGCCGCTGGTGATTTATGCCATTTTGACCGAGCAGAACATTGCCAAGCTGTTTGCCGCCGCCATGGTGCCCGGCCTGATCGCGATGCTCGGCTACATCGCAGCGATTGCAATTTACGTCCGGGTGGTCCCCGGCCATGCGCCCGAGGTGGACCGGGGCGGCGAGCGCGCCACGCTGCGCTCGGCCACGGCGGTGTTACCGATTGCGTTGATTTTCCTGCTGGTATTTGGCGGCATTTACGGTGGCTACTTCACGCCGACCGAGGGTGCAGCGGTAGGTGCCACCGCTACTTTTGTGGCGGCACTGCTCAAGCGCGAGCTGACCTGGAAAAAATTTATTCAGTGCTTTTACGCCACGGCAGAAAGCTCTGCAATGATCTTCCTGATTTTTATCGGCGCCGACCTCATGAACTCGGCTCTGGCCCTGACGCAGGTACCCAACCAGCTGGCTGCGGTGGTTGGCAGCTGGGGCCTGTCACCGCTGATGGTGGTCACTGCCATCCTGTTGTTTTATGTGGTGCTGGGCGCGGTCATGGACGAGCTGTCCATGCTGCTGCTGACGATTCCGATCTTCTTTCCCATGGTGATGGGCTTGGACTTCGGCATGCCGCGCGAGTCGGTGGCCATCTGGTTCGGCATCATGGTGCTGATGACGGTGGGCTTCGGCCTGATTGCGCCGCCGGTGGGGCTGAACGTGTACATCGTCAATGGTCTGGCCAAAGACGTGCCCATGGGTGAAACCTACCGCGGCGTGATGCCATTTCTGATCAGTGACGTGATTCGCACGACACTGTTTTTGTTTTTTCCCATCATTCCGCTTTGGCTGGTGAAGTACATAAACTAAAACGACACAGTCCAGGGAAACCCACTAAGGCTTTCTTTCATACCCTGCGTTAAGTTCTTACCAACTTTCTTATGGAGCCTTTTTCATGATCCAGCGTCGCACCTTACTCAAGTCTTCCGCCGCCGTGGCCTTGAGCGCACCCGCCCTTTCGGGCCTGGCGCAGCAAGCCGTGACCTTGAAATTCCACACTTTCATGGCGCCACAGTCCAACGTGTGGCTGACCATGCATAAACCCTGGATGGACAAGGTCGAGAAAGAATCGGGTGGCCGCATCAAGTTCGAAGGCTACCCCGCCATGCAACTGGGTGGCACGCCGGTGCAGCTGTATGACCAAGCCAAAGATGGTGTGGTTGACATTGTCTGGACCCTGCCTGGCAACACCGCCGGGCGCTTTCCACGCGTTGAGGTGTTTGAGCTTCCCTTCATGATGAACAACGCTGAGGCCACCTCCAAAGCCTATTGGGAATACGTGCAGACCGTGGCGCCCGATGAATTCAAGGACGTACAGGTGCTGGCCCTGCAAGTGCATGGCCCTGGCATGTTCCACATGAAAGACAAGCAGATTAAAACCGCTGCTGACCTGAAAGGACTGAAAGTGCGCGGCCCCACCCGCCAGATCACCAAAATGCTGGGCTACCTGGGTGCCACGCCCGTGGGCATGCCGCTGCCGCAGATTCCCGATGCGCTGTCCAAAGGCACCATCGACGGTGCTGTGATTCCTTGGGAAGTAGTGCCCTCAATCAAGGTGCATGAGTTAACCAAATTCCACAGCGAATTTGAGCCCGCGGGCGGCGCGCTGTACACCACCACCTTTGTGATGGCAATGAACAAAGCCAAGTACAACGGCCTGGCACCCGAGCTGAAAAAAGTTATTGACGACAACTCCGGTATGGCGACCTCGGCCCTGCTGGGCAGAACCCAGCAAGGTAACGACCCACTGGGCCGCAAAGCCGCCCAAGACCGCAACAACACGATTTACACCATCCCCGCGTCGGAGGCGCAGGAGTTCAAGCGAAAGGCGCGTTTAGTGGAAATCGAATGGGCGCAAGACATGGACAAGCGCGGCTTTGATGGCAAGAAGCTGCTGGACACCGCACGCAGCTTGATTGAAAAGCACGGCAAGACCACCAAGGCTTGAGCAGGCCACCTACCAGGCACAGCCGGATGTACAGCCGTCAGTCCATCAAACACTGCAAAAACTGCGGCAGTGCCGTTGTATATCGCTTACCTGACGATGGTGACACCAAGCTGAGAGCCATTTGTACGGCTACGTCGTGCCACACGGTGCACTACGAAAACCCGCTGATGGTGGTGGGAACCTTGCCTTTTTGGGGCGACAAAGTACTGCTGTGCAAGCGCAACATCGAGCCGCGCTGGGGTATGTGGACGCTTCCGGCAGGCTTTATGGAGCTGGATGAAACCACGGCCGAAGGTGCTGCGCGGGAGACCGACGAAGAGGCCGGAGCACAAATTGAAATGCTGGACCTGTACACCGTTTTAAACGTGGCGCGCGTGGGCCAGGTGCACCTGTTCTACAGGGCACGGCTGCTGAGTGACCAGTTCAAGCCGGGCTTTGAGACCATTGAGGCACGGCTGTTTGCACAAGACGAAATACCGTGGGAAGAAATTGCGTTTCACACGGTCAAAGAAACACTGGAGCGCTTTTTTGCAGATCGGGTCGCTGGAGCGTTCCCCGCTCATTGCATCGATATCGTCTGAAGCAATCTACCTGGTTCACAAGCCAAATCGGTCACCAGACCTTATAGAACGTGCTCAAGCAGCTATACTTTTTATAGTAAAAATCAATTCCCGCTGATCTCCCGATCTCTGCGGATTTTGTCCATTTCCTGCCGTTCCAGACAAATCGGATGTCGCTGAAACCGCGGCAATACGCACTGTTCGTTCATGCACAGCTGAAAACTGATGAA
>JAYUXO010000344.1:0-3264 GCA_043753505.1 Comamonadaceae bacterium | reverse complement strand
TGCTGCCGCTGACGGATCTGCCGCGCACGATGTGGGTCGTGCAAGCGGGCACCGCCACTTCACGCCGGTTACGCCAGGGCTTGCCCAACTCAGTGAATCTGCTGCGTTGGGGTGAGACCGACGCAGGCAGGCGCTGCCAGATTGAACAGTGGGACTTTGTTCAAAACCGCCAGGATTTTGCTTTATCAAGCGTTACCGACATTGCGCCTGCGCGATACCTCGGGCCTGTAGTTGCTTTATAAAAAAGGTTTTTTGTGGAAACAACCGCTTTGTGGGTGCTCTGTGCAGCGCTGATCTTGGTGGGCCTGGCGGGGACCGTGCTGCCCGCTTTACCCGGAACGTTGTTAGTGCTTTCAGGCATTGTGCTGGGCGCATGGATTGACGATTTCACCCGCGTAAGCTGGGTGACGGTAACCGCCGTGAGCGTCCTGGCCGTGCTGGCCTGGGTGCTGGACTATGTGGCCGGGCTACTGGGCGCGCGCAAAGCAGGGGCGAGCAAGCAGGCCATCATCGGTGCCGTCATCGGCACGGTGGCGGGTATTTTCATGGGCTTGGTGGGGGTGTTGTTCATGCCCTTGGTGGGCGCAGCGTTGGGCGAATACCTGGCTCAAAAAGACCGCGACCGAGCGGTCAAAGTCGGCATTGCAACCTGGCTTGGCATCATGGCGGGCCTGGTCGCCAAAGTGGTGATCGCCCTCATGATGATTGGCATTTTTGTGGTGGCACTGATCTTTTAATGTCGCGGCGGCGTAGACCGCGCTGTTCACCACGACCAGAAAAGTGGTTTGGAACTCCAGCAAAGCGGGCAAAGACTTTTAGTCGCTTCTTATTTGATAGCTGCTTGAGCAGTATCAATAGGGGCTAGAGTGTGTTTTGGCATAGAACGCTGTGTAACGCGGCTGGATTTACGGCCTGACGGGTTTGTGGTGAGCTTGCGCTGTGCCCGGGTTTGGCGGGTCGCCTCAGGCGGGCGCTTCACCGCCCGACCTGCGCAGGAATCAGCAGACGCTCCACCACCTGGCCATTCTTCAAGTGTGATTCGACGATCTCGTCTATGTCGTGTTCGTCCACATAGCTGTACCACACGGCTTCCGGGTAGACCACGGCTACCGGGCCTGCGGCACAGCGATCCAAGCAACCGGCTTTGTTCACCCGTACCTGCCCGGGGCCAGACAGCCCAGCCGCCTTGATTTGCTGCTTGCAGCGGTCAAAGCCTTGCTGGGCGCCGTGCTGGGCGCAGCTGTCTTCACCACTGTGGCGCTCGTTCAGGCAGAAAAAGATATGGCGCTTGTAATAAAAAGCACTTTGAAGTTCCGGCGTATGGGTTTCTTGCATGCGTTGATTTTATGAATCACGCGGCCGGACGCCGCAAGCGGGAGGCTGCATACACCACCGCGGCAAACGGCCATAGCCAGCCCAGCCATTGCGACAGGCCATGAAAGCGGATAAAGCGGCCCTGCTCCCAAGTTTGCAAGGTGTCGGCAAAGTAGGCGCTGGTGGGGGCCTGGTTGAGAAGCCACAGCTGCGCCAGCAGCGCAACCAGTAACACCACCACACAGCCTTTGGCAGGCAGCGCAAGCAACACGGCTGCCAGCCCCAGTGCAACAAGCAAACCCATCTGCACCGGCTCACTCAGCCAGGCCCAGGCGTGTGCGGGGCCGAAGCTCAGCGCGGCCGACAGGCTGGTTGCGGCCACCCCCACTACCAGCGTTGACAGGCCTAACATCGCCCGACGACCAATGGACTGTGCGACGCTATACACCAACAGGCACGGCACCAGCGCGCCCAGCACCACACAGGCGATCTCTGCAGCAGGAACCAGTGGTTGCAACTCGACATCGCGCAGCGGCAACCATTGCAGAAAAGGCGTATTTTCCAGCCAGTCGCCGACCGCCAGCTCCAGTCGCTCCAACACCTGTCCCAGGCCAAGCGGCACAGCAGCCGGGAACAACAAAGCGGCAGGCCACAAGGCCAGCAGCACCAGGGCTCCACGCGCGTCGGGCACAAACCAGCGTGCCCGAAGACGACTCCAGCGGTCAATTGCGCCCCAGGTTTCCAGCAGCCCGGCCACCGTCGCGCCGAGCGCCGCACCGCCGCTGTTCAACAGCAGATCCAGGTTCGAGGGCACACGCGAAGGCAGGTAGGTTTGCAGCCCTTCCAGCGCCAGCGAGAAGGCGCACGACACTGCACTCGCCGCCATCACCACTGCGACAACAAGTGCCAGGCGGCGGGTTTGGTGCATGCGTTGCGCCCCGTCCGTACCGTCGAGAACGGATCCCGCGTCGCTGCGCAAGCTACCCAGCGCCAGCAAAAACCCCAGCGGACCGTAGCCCACCACGTTGGCGGCCACATCAAAAGCCGTCCAGTATTTAGGTAGCGCTGCATTGACAAATGCCCACGGTGCCACGCCTTGAGCGCGCCACTGATCAAACGGATAAAGGCTGGCGTAAACAATCAATACGCCGTATACCAGCGCCAGGGGCCAAGCGGTTGATTTGTGCATGCAGACCCGGCTTCAGACCTAAAACGGCTTGACCACCACCAGCACGACCGCCGCCAGCAACAACAGCACCGGCACCTCGTTAAACCAGCGAAACCACACATGGCTGCGCTGGGAGCTGCCGGATATGAACTTGCGCAAAATCACCATGCAGCTGTAGTGGTAGCCAATCACTAGCACCACCACGGCCAGCTTGGCGTGCATCCAGCCATTGCCCGGCCCCCGGCCAATGCCATATCCCAGCCACAACCACAGACCGAGTGCTATCGCAGGCAGTGCCAGAAAGGTCGTAAAACGCATGAGTTTGCGCGCCATCAACAGCAGCCGTTGGCGCTCCGCTTCCGAATCGGGCGGCACCAGCGCCAAATTTACGAAAATGCGTGGCAAATACAAAAGGCCAGCAAACCAGCTGGCCACGAAAACGATGTGAAGGGCTTTGATCCAGAGCATGTGGCACCAAGTGTAGAGGGCGCGACGTACTGCGCAACAGCCTGTCTGTTCCGCCACAAAAGACGCAGCGCGATATGGGAACGCTGCATACGCTGCAACCAGACGAAAAAAAACCCCAGCCACGCGGCTGGGGTTGGAAGCCTTTTTGCTGTCACACATCAAGGCACCCGCTCAGGGAGGAAAAGCGGGGAGCAGCAAGCTGCCCAGGGTGGACTTTAGCAAACCGCGCTGCGTGTTACAAGAGCAACCCATAGCTGCACGTGTCAGTTGTGTGACATCCAATGGGAGGCAAACCGAAAGTACACAAATCACTA
>JAYUXO010000343.1:0-8045 GCA_043753505.1 Comamonadaceae bacterium | reverse complement strand
AATTTATAGCGGTTTACCTTCATGTGATTCGCCGGGGTTGCACGGCGAATCACATGAAGTCAAGACAAGTTATAAGTTCAAAAGCCAATAACACCCGTATTCATTAACCGTCAGCCGGCATCATTCCCCCAAATAAGCCGCCCTCACCCTCGGATCATTCAGCAGCTCTTTGGCATCTCCATTCATTGTCACAATGCCCGACTCCATCACATAACCCCGGTCAGCAATCCCCAGAGCGCGGCTGGCGTTCTGCTCGACCAGAAGAATCGTCACGCCCTGTGCAGCGACATCGCGTACCACTTCAAAAATCTTGTCCACCATGATGGGTGACAAACCCATCGAAGGCTCGTCGAGCAACAACACCTTGGGGCGGCTCATCAGCGCGCGCCCCATGGCCAGCATTTGCTGTTCACCGCCGCTCATGGTGCCGGCCAATTGGTCTTTGCGTTCGCGCAGGCGTGGGAAGATGGTGAACATTTTTTCCATGTCCGCTGCAATCTCGGCTTTGTCATTGCGGATGTAAGCACCCATTTGCAAATTTTCGATGATGGTCATGCGGGCAAATACACCGCGACCCTCCGGCACCATGGCCAAGCCGTCTTTGACCAGGTCCCAGGCACCTTTACCCTTGATGCTTTTGCCCATATATTCAATATCGCCAGAAGCAGGCGGCAACGAACCGGTGATGGCTTTCATGGTGGTGGTTTTACCGGCGCCGTTAGAGCCAATCAGTGTTACCAGCTCGCCTTCATTGACGTGCAGATCAACACCTTTGACAGCCTTGATTCCGCCGTAGGCCACTTGCAGGCCTGTTATTTTCAGGAGTGTGGTTGTCATAATTTTATTCCGTCTAGTGCCCAGAGCCCAAATAGGCGGTGATCACTTTTTCATTTTTTTGGACTTCGGCTGGCAGCCCTTCAGCAATTTGTTTGCCGTAGTCCAGCACCGTCACCCGGTCACACAGGCCCATCACCAGTTTCACATCGTGCTCAATCAGCAAGATGGTGCGGTTGTCTTTGCGAATCTGGTCAATCAGGCCTCGTAGCTGCACTTTTTCGGTGGCGTTCATGCCAGCGGCGGGTTCGTCCAATGCGATGAGTTGCGGATCGGTGGCCAGTGCCCGGGCAATCTCCAGACGGCGCTGGTCGCCGTAGCTCAGGGTGCGGGCGCGGTAGTCGGCAAATTTGCCAATGCCCACGTAGTCGAGCAACTCGTGCGCACGTTTGGCAATGGCGGCTTCTTCTGACTTGAAGCCGGGCGTGCGGAAAATGGCTCCAAACAAACCCGAGCCGGTGCGGATGTGGCGGCCCACCATCACGTTTTCCAGCGCCGTCATTTCGGCAAACAGGCGGATGTTCTGGAAGGTGCGGGCAATGCCCGCTTTGGCCACCTCGTGCACGGCAGTGGGTTTGTAGGGCTTGCCCGCCAGCTCGAAATTGCCGCTGTCAGGCGTGTACAGGCCGGTGATCACGTTGAAAAACGTGGTTTTGCCTGCGCCGTTGGGGCCAATCAGGCCGTAGACCTGGCCGCGCTCAATGCGCAAACCCACATCAGACAAGGCTTGCAAGCCGCCAAAGCGCTTGGAAATGCCGGAGACATTCAAGACGATATCGGTCATGTCACGCTCCCTCTTTCACTTGCAAGCTTTTGCCGTGTTCCGGCGTTGGCCACAGACCTCGTGGCTTCCACAGCATGATGATGATCATGGCCAGCGCGATCAGCAGCTGACGCAGGATGGAGGCATCAAGCCGACCCCCGGTCATGTCTTGCAAAGGGCCAGCCACATAGCGCAGCACCTCAGGCAACGCTGCCAGTAGCACCGCACCCAAAATGACACCCGGCAGGTGGCCAATACCGCCCAGCACCACCATGGCGACGATCATCACCGACTCCATCAGGCTGAACGATTCGGGCGACACGAAACCTTGAAACGCGCCAAACATGGCACCGCTGACGCCACCGAAAGTGGCACCCATGCCGAAGGCCAGCAGCTTCATGTTGCGGGTGTTGATGCCCATGGCTTTGGCGGCAATTTCGTCTTCACGAATGGCCATCCAGGCGCGACCGATGCGCGAGAGTTCCAGCCGGTGGCAAATGATGACGCTGACCACCACCAACGCCAGGAACAGGTAGTAATACAGCGAAACCGAGGCCACCTTGAAACCCAGCACCTCCAGCGGCTTGCCCAGGTCCAGCCCAAAGAAGCTGATGGAGTCGATCTGCGCCAGGCCTTTGGGGCCGTTGGTGATGTTGACCGGGTGATCCAGGTTGTTCAAAAACACGCGGATGATTTCGCCGAAGCCCAGCGTGACGATGGCCAGGTAGTCGCCGCGTAGTTTCAGGGTGGGCGCGCCCAGCAACACCCCAAAAAACCCGGCGAGCGCCGCTGCAGCCGGTATCACGATCCACAGCGGCGTGTGCAAACCGTCTGGAAACAAGGCTTTGAAGCCTGCAAACGTTTCCGTTAGGTGAGGCGACGCCATCAGCGCAAACATGTAAGCCCCGACCGCAAAAAACGCCACATAGCCCAAATCCAGCAGGCCCGCGTAACCCACCACAATGTTCAGGCCCAGTGCCAGCAGCACATACAACAAGGCCACATCGGCAATGCGCACCCAGGCGTTACCCACGCTTTGCAGCAGCAGCGGCAAGATCAGCAGGGCCAGCGCCCCCAACACGTACACGGCCAGTTTGTTTTGTTTGTTGATCAGGTTCATGGTGATTCCTTGGGTCCGCCTAGGCTCTGTCTGCCACGCGCTCACCCAGCAGGCCGGAAGGCCGCAAGGTCAACACAAAAATCAGCACGATGAAGGCAAAAATATCGGAGTAGTGGCTGCCCAGCACACCACCGGTCAGGTCGCCGATGTAGCCCGAGGCAATCGACTCGATCAGCCCCAACAAAATGCCCCCGAGCACCGCGCCGCCCAGGTTGCCAATGCCGCCAAACACCGCTGCGGTAAAGGCTTTGAGGCCGGGTAAAAAGCCCATCGCGTGCTGCACGGTGCCGTAGTTGGAGGCGTACATCACGCCCGCAATGGCCGCCAGAATGGCACCAATGATGAAGGTGGCCGAGATCACCATATCGGGTTTGACACCCATCAGGCCTGCCACCCGCGGGTTCTCGGCGGTGGCCCGCATCGCGCGACCTAATTTGGTGTAGTTCACCAGATACATCAACACTGCCAGCGAAATGGCGGTGACCGCCAGAATCATGATTTGCGTGGGCGTGATCACTGCGCCCGCCACTTCAATCGGCGTCGTCGGCAGCAGGTTGGGGTAGGGCTTGGGGTTGGGTTTCCAGATGATCATTGCCAGCGTCTGCAGCAGGATGCTCATGCCGATCGCGGTGATCAGCGGGGCCAGTTTGTTGCTGTTGCGCAGCGGCCGGTAGGCGATTTTTTCAATCGTGAAGTTCAGCACGGCAGCCACCACGCAAGCGATCAGCGTGGCCAGAATCAAAATGATCCAGCCCGGTGTGCCGGGCATCGCGCCCTGCATGGTGGTAATAACTGTCCAACTGGTCAGCGCCCCCACCATCAGCACCTCGCCGTGGGCAAAGTTGATCAAATTGATGATGCCGTACACCATGGTATAGCCTAAGGCTATCAGGGCGTACATACTGCCAAGAACCAGACCGTTGATGACCTGTTGCAGCAGGATATCCATAAGTTTTCTCCGTTTTTCTGTAGCGCGAAGCCGAATGCTTGGTGCGCACCGTCTATCTAGCAAAAAACCCGCCAGGACAATGCTGAGCGGGTTTGCGTCAGGAATTGTAGTCATGGGTACCCACTGGGGAAACGCAGCAATCGGCGGGGTTTACCCTGGACGCCGGGTCGTTTGGACGCTTCATCAGCGGCTTGGCAATTCGATTAGCGTGGCTGATACCGCGCACTTTCAGCGTCCCCGGCTCAAAAATAATAGGTGCTGGCGCGATATTGCTCACGCTTGACTCAATAGCTATTGGATGAGCTATTTCACGGGCAAGCAGTTTGATCTGGCACGAACCTCTGCAAAACCTCTCGGGGCGCGGGCCGGATTGCCCGCAACCCCGTCCCGAATGAATCGATCTGCACTTGCGTGGGTCAGCACATTTCGCGACACGTGGTTCCTACACATTGACAAGGCATTGCCCTACTTGGGCGTTGCGACAGCTCCATAAAACTTAGCCGCTGTTCGCCAGACACGAAAACAATATTTTCGTGATGACGGGAGAATTTTCATTTAATTAGGAGATTCACATGAATTTTATTATTTGGTTGGTGGTCGGTGGCTTGATTGGTTGGGTTGCCAGCAAAATCATGAATACGGATGCACAGCAGGGCATCGTGCTGAATGTGGTGGTCGGTATCGTTGGTGCATTTTTAGGCGGTTGGTTAATTTCCCCGCTGGTCGGTGTCCCAACGATTAACCAAAACGCATTGAGCGTGGGTGCGCTGGCCGTATCGCTGGTCGGTGCCATCATTTTGTTGGCAATAGTCAATTTGATCAGGCGCGGTACGGCACGCTAAACAATGTGGACGTTGTGTAGGCAGTGATTTTCTTGGTCAGCACATGGGGAATGTGCCGAAAGTGTCACTGGCGATCACGGCCTCACAGCGTTTTGGCCACGGCTTCCAGTTGGTCGGCCGCAGTGCCCCAGCCGTCAAGAAACCCCATTTGCAGATGGCTTTCACGATCCTGCGCATTCCAGTGCCGGGCTACCGCGCGGTACAACGTGCCGCCGCCCGGCGCGTCGGTCAGCGTGATCTCGCACACCATGAAGGCCTTGCCCGAGGGCTGCCAAGCGTTGCCTGCGGTGCTGGTGAACGCATCGGTAAATACCAGGCGCTGGCCGGGTGTGACCTCCAGGTACACGCCGTTGTTGGGAAATTTCTCTCCCGACGGGCCGTTCATCACCATGGTGACAGCACCGCCGGGGCGTAAATCAGTGGTCACGTCACTGACAAACCAAGGCTTGGGGCAAAACCACTGCGCCATCCACGCGGGTTCGGTCCAACACCGCCAGATGGCCATTCGCGGCGCTTGCAGGGTGCGCTGCAGCACCAGTTCATGGGGCGGACCGGTTTCAATTGAAGTCATGTATTACTCCTGATTTAATAGCTGCTTGAGCAATGATTACCTGGGCTGGAGGACGATTCCCGTCTTAAAAAGCTCACCCGCGCCGCTTCAATTGCAGCAATGTCGATTTTTCCCATGGTCATCATGGCGTTGAACACGCGCCCAGCCACAGCGGGTTGGGGTCTGTGCAGCCCTGCGTCAAGGCAATCGGCGTGATTTGTCGTGACCACAATACGTGACAAACGTCAAAGGCTAGCGCCCGATCTGGTCAAGCGCCAGTTTGTGGCCACCGACATCAATCAGCTATGGGTGGCGGATATGACCTACATCCCCACCTGGCAAGGCTTTCTGTATCTGGCAGTGGTCACCGATGTCTTTAGCCGCAAGGTGGTCGGTTGGGCCTTTGGGGCCAACATGACGGCTGATCTGGTGATCAACGCTTTGAACATGGCCCTGTTCACGCACAAGCCACTTTCGTTTGAGGCAGCACAAACCCGACCATACCTAACGACCCGATTTTCATCCATACAATGTACGTATGAGATTCGAATGGGATTCCGCCAAAGCGGCATCAAACGCCAAGAAGCACAAAGTCACCTTTGAGGCGGCCAAAACGGTCTTCTACGATGACTTCGCGGTGCAGTTCTTTGATGACGAGCACTCTTTTGACGATGAACGCTTTCTTTTGTTGGGCATGAGCTCAGATGCCAGGCTTCTCCTGGTGTGCCATTGCGAGAGGAAGGATGGGGACGTTATCCGCATCATTTCAGCGCGCAAGGCGACGAGAAGTGAAGCCCAGAACTACCAAGGTGAATGACATGAAGGCTGAATACGAGTTGTCAAAGATGAAGTCGCGTCGGAACCCCTATGCGTCCAAACTTAAGAAGCCTGTAACCATGCGCCTCTCCGAGGATGTGATTGAGTACTTCAAAGGCATGGCTACGGAGGCGGGGGTGCCCTATCAAAGTCTTATCAATCTCTATCTTAGAGACTGCCTTGCGCAGAATCGTAAGGTCGAGATCAAGTGGCCAAGTGCCGTTTAACCTGAATGTCAAACGTTAGGAGCGCTAGGGCTCATCCCCGCTTTCTCCCACAAGGTAGATGAGCAAGGCCAGTCAGCCTTCGCGTGAAAAACGCAGACGAAACCTCGCCTACTTCTTCCCCGCCTCATCCAGCCGCCTCAACTGCGCCAGCCTTTCCCCAATCTTGATCTCCAACCCCCGATCCACCGGCCGGTAAAACTGTGGCGGGTTCATGCCATCAGGCCAATAATTTTCCCCGGCCGCAAAGCCACCTTCCTCGTTGTGTGCGTAGCGGTAGTCTTTGCCGTAATCCAGGTCTTTCATCAGCTTTGTGGGTGCGTTTCGCAGGTGCAGGGGCACGGGGCGGGTGCCTTCTTTTTTGATGAGGGCGCGGGCTTCTTTGTAGGCGCGGTAGATGGCGTTGCTTTTAGGGGCTACGGCCAGGTAGACCACGCATTGCGCCAGCGCCAGCTCGCCTTCGGGGGAGCCCAGGCGCTCGTAGGTCTCGGTGGCGTCCAGGGCCAGGCGCAGGGCGCGGGGGTCGGCCAGGCCGATGTCTTCGCTGGCCATGCGCACCAGGCGGCGGGCCATGTAGCGGGGGTCGGCACCGCCGTCCAGCATGCGCACAAACCAGTACAGGGCGGCGTCGGGGTCACTGCCGCGCACGCTTTTGTGCAGGGCACTGATGGTGTCGTAAAACTGCTCTCCGCCTTTGTCGTAGCGGCGCAGGCGTTCGCCCAGCACGCGCAGCAGCCAGGTGTCGGTGATTTCCGTGATTTTTTCCTGGCGTGCCACCACGGCCAGGTTTTCCAGGGTGTTGAGCAGGCGGCGGGCGTCGCCATCGGCATAAGCTGTTAATCGGTCAATCGCTATCTTTTCAATAGCTGGTTGAGCAGTATCTGCAAGGGCTAGTGCCACTATTTGCTCTAAATCAGACGTTGACAGCGGCTGCAGCACATACACAGCGGCGCGTGACAGTAACGCGCTGTTGACTTCAAACGACGGGTTCTCGGTGGTGGCCCCAATGAAGGTAAACAGGCCGCTCTCCACATGCGGCAAAAACGCGTCTTGCTGGCTTTTGTTGAAGCGGTGCACCTCATCGACAAACACCAGCGTGCGTTTGGGGTCGGGGCCGTCGCGTGCGGCCTGGGCGCGCTCCACCGCGTCACGGATGTCTTTCACGCCGCCCAACACCGCGCTGATAGCGATGAACTGCGCGTCAAACGCATCGGCCATCAGCCGGGCAATGGTGGTTTTGCCCACGCCGGGCGGGCCCCAGAAGATGCAGCTGTGTGGCACGCCTGCTTCAAAAGCCACCCGCAGCGCCATGCCGGGGCCCAGAAGGTGTTGCTGGCCTGCGACCTCGCCCAGGGTGCGCGGACGCAGGCGTTCGGCCAGAGGGGTGTGCAGAGTGGGCGGCATGGTGGCTAGCGGCGTTTTCACGCCAGGTAAGTCAAACGAGTCGGCTATCGTAGGTGCATTACCACCCACTCTGATCGTCAAACCCATGTCATTGAACACCCACCCCGAGCTACTGGCCCGCAAACAAAACGTCATCGACAGCATGACCGGCTACATGAAATTTGGTGGCGCAGCAGACGCCGAAGACCCCGATTTCGACCCTGACTTTGACGCCGGTTATGTGCAGGCCAACATCGACAGCTGCGCCGAAATTCTGGACAGCTACCTGGAGGCGCTGACTGAAGCCGTGGAAGGACATGACCTGGAAGACGACGAAGACGATGGGCAAGCCTTCAACGAGAGCATTCTGGAAGCCGTAAAAACCGTGGTGCAGGCGCTGAACGTGCTCAACGAGCAGTGCGAGGGCGGCCTGATCGAGACGGACCAGCGCGAGCAGCTGTGCGACTTGATCCAGACCGCGGCATCGGAGGCGGGGCTGGACACCGAAGGCGAGGACATCACCGAGGAATGGCGCGAGTGGTAGGCAGCTTGCAGGATATGTGC
>JAYUXO010000342.1:0-3278 GCA_043753505.1 Comamonadaceae bacterium | reverse complement strand
ACCTCGGCCGGCGTGCCCTGCGCCATCACGCGGCCGCCGTGCACGCCGGCGCCCGGGCCCATGTCGATCACATGATCGGCGGCCAGGATGGCGTCTTCATCGTGCTCGACCACCAGCACGCTGTTGCCAATGTCACGCAGGTGTTTCAGGGTATCAATCAAACGATCGTTGTCACGCTGATGCAGACCAATGCTGGGCTCGTCCAACACGTACATCACACCTGTCAGGCCGGAGCCAATTTGCGACGCCAAACGGATGCGCTGCGCCTCGCCGCCACTCAAGGTTTCCGCGCTGCGGTCCAGGCTCAAATAGTTCAGGCCCACATCATTCAAGAACTTCAGACGCGTACCAATTTCACGCACCACACGGTCGGCAATTTCGGCTTTGGCACCGTGCAGCTTCAGTGTGCTGAAGTACTCGAAACATTCGCGCAGGGTCACGTGGCTGATCTGGTAGATCGCCCGGGATTGTTCGCCCTCACCCACGCGCACGAAGCGCGCCTCGCGTTTCAAGCGGGTGCCCCCGCAGTCCTGACAAGGCTGCACCGCGCGCAGGCGGGCGAGGTCGTCGCGCACCACCTGCGAATCGGTCTCGCGGTAGCGGCGCGTGATATTGGGAATGATGCCTTCAAAGGGGTGTTTTTTTACCAGCGCCTTACCCGCCGAATCGCCTGATTCCAGCGTGTAAGTAAAGCGGATTTCTTCGTCACCCGAACCGTGCAGCACCACCTGTTGCACGTGGGCGGGCAGGGACTCAAACGGCGCTTCCACGTCAAACTTGTAGTGCTTGCCCAGGCTTTCAATTAACGCGAAGTAGTAACCATTGCGACGGTCCCAACCCTTGATGGCACCACTTGCCAGACTCAGGCTGGGAAAGGCCACCACCCGCGCAGGGTCGAAAAACTCGCTGTGGCCCAAGCCGTCACAGGTGGGACAAGCCCCCACTGGCGAATTGAAAGAAAACAGGCGCGGCTCGAGCTCGGCCAGCGAGTAGCTGCACACCGGGCATGAAAATTTGGCGTTGAAAAGATGCTCTTTGCCGCTTTCGTCTTCGTCTGCGGGCAGCTCCAGCGCCATCTCCAAGGCAATGGCCCGCCCGTCAGCCAGACGTAGCGCCGCCTCAAAACTTTCGGCCAGACGCTGGCGCAGTTGGGCACGCTCTTTAGGGTCTGTATCCGGCCGCACCTTCAGGCGGTCAATCACCACGTCAATGTCGTGCTTCTCGGTCTTTTTCAGCTTGGGCAACTGGTCAAATTCATAGGTTTTGCCGCCCACGCGAAAGCGCACATAGCCCTTGGCCTGCATTTCGGCAAACAGCTCGACAAACTCGCCTTTTTTCTCCCGCGCCACCGGCGCAAGGATCATCAGCTTGGTGTCCTCCGTCAGGGCCAGCACCGCATCGACCATTTGCGAGACGGTCTGCGCCTGCAAAGCTAGGTTGTGGTCGGGGCAGTACGGCGTGCCGGCGCGGGCAAACAGCAAGCGCAAATAGTCGTGAATTTCGGTCACCGTTCCCACGGTGGAGCGCGGGTTGTGGCTGGTAGCTTTTTGCTCGATGGAAATGGCTGGCGACAGTCCTTCGATCAAGTCCACATCAGGCTTGTCCATCAGTTGCAAAAACTGGCGCGCGTACGTGCTCAGGCTCTCCACATAGCGGCGTTGGCCTTCGGCATACAAAGTGTCAAACGCCAGCGAGCTTTTGCCACTACCGCTCAAACCGGTGATGACCACCAACTGGTTGCGCGGAATGTCAACGTCAATGTTTTTCAGGTTGTGCGTTCGGGCACCCCGAACGGAAATGCGCTGGGTTGCCAGGGCCACGGCAAGGTACTTGCCGTTTTCAGCGGCGTTTAAATATTTGCCGTCAGTTGGTGAGTTCACAGTGGGCGGGCCGCAATAAAACCAAACATGATAGGCCCGAGTCGCTTCAGTTGGGAAGGTGCCCAACAATGTCCGCCTGCAGTGTCCACCATCCATGCAGACAGCTCACCCCGACCCTTTAAACATGACTGCCACCGAGCGCCGCGCCAGGGCGGGGCTGTCCACCATTTTTTGCGTGGTGCATGCTGGGGGCTGTTTCTGTTTTTACCCGTGTTTGCATTCGAAGCGGCGCGCTATCCCGGTGGGCACGACGCGGCTATGGTCGGCCTGACTGCTGATTGCACGGCCCATGAACGCGCTCAAACCCCAAGCCGCCGTACCCATCACATAATCACCGACCGTTTTTTGAAAGAACCACCATGGCATCAGTCAACAAAGTCATCTTGATGGGTAATTGCGGGCGTGACCCGGAAATTCGTTACCTGCCCTCGGGCCAAGCCGTTGCCAATGTGAGCGTGGCCACCACCACCCGCCGCAAAGACAAAACCACAGGTGAAAACATCGAAACCACCGAGTGGCATCGCGTGACCTTCTTTGACCGCCTGGCCGAAATCGTTGGCGAATATGTCAAAAAAGGAAAGCCTATCTACGTGGAAGGCCGACTGAAGTACGGCAAGTTCACCAACAAGGACGGCCTGGAACAAAACACCTGTGACATCGTGGCCACTGAACTGCAACTGCTGGGCTCACGCGACGGCCAAGGCAGCCCCGGCGCTGACGACGAAGGCGGTGGTGTGCCGCGACGTGCACCCGCGCCCGCCTCACGCCCCCCCATGGCCCCTGCTCAGGCCCCACGCCAGGCTCCCGCGAAATCGTCAACCGGGTTTGACGACATGGATGACGATATTCCGTTTTGAGTTGGAAAAAGGGACTTTTTTGTTGATAAAGGCCTGCGCTCTTTTGGAGACGCGGGCCTTTTTCTTTACCAACACTCAATTTTGTGCTTTTCTGCATAGAAAGCTAACTACTACTAAACGAAGAAAGTGGGTTGATGGCAAACAACGTCGCCAAGCGCATCAGGTTCCGAAATGGAGAAAGGCTCTCCATTCTGGTGGTTCCTGGAGGGTTGCCGGTCCATGAATCCACGCTATACCTGAACTCGTTCCGAACAAAAGGACGCGCTGCGAACACCATCCACCGGCTCCAAGTAGCTTTCCACAGAGCTGTTCCTGATGGAGAACACATCTGGCATGCACCACTTCCAGCTGCCGCCATCACCATCGGCGGTTGTAACCCTCGCTCTCAGGTTAAGGCCAGTCCAAACCAAACGGCCATCGCGCTGAAGGCCTGCGCCCAGCAGCGACCAGCTCGATCATTTGCTGGCGAAATTGCGCCGGATACGGCGGCTTTGGGTTGTGACCTCGGGGCATCTTGGACTCCTTCTTGACTTAACGATAA
>JAYUXO010000341.1:0-3295 GCA_043753505.1 Comamonadaceae bacterium | reverse complement strand
CAGCATCCACCACGCACACAATAGTTGCTATTGAATTTATAGCTGCTTGAGCAGTATCTATAAGGGCTTCTGCACCAAAAGACTTTAAATGGGTCGTTTTGGTTGCATCCACGTCGTACACCTGCACCATGTAACCACCGTCCAGCAAACGCCGCGCCATCGCGCCGCCCATGTTGCCCACGCCAATGACGGAAACCCTTTTCATACTGAAAATCCCAACAATCGAATCGGCTGTCCTTTTGCGACTTCTGCGTAACTTCTGTGTCCTTTGCATCCTTGCACCCGGCTCAGGCAATTCATGAGTGAACCAAGCGTTTCGCCTTCGCAATTGACATCAAAATTCCCAATCCCATACCCAAAGTCACCATGGCCGTGCCGCCGTAGCTGATGAATGGCAAAGGCACACCCACCACCGGTAGCATGCCGCTGACCATGCCCATGTTCACAAAGGCGTAGGTGAAAAAAATCAGCGTGATCGCCCCGGCCAGCAGGCGCGAAAACAGGGTAGGTGCCTCCAGCGCAATCGTCAGGCCCCGCAAAATCAGAAACACAAAACCAGCAATCAGCAACAGGTTGCCCGCCAGGCCGAATTCTTCTGAATAGGCGGCAAAAATAAAGTCTGTGGTGCGTTCGGGAATGAACTCCAGGTGCGTTTGGGTGCCCTGCATGAAGCCCTTGCCAAACCACCCGCCCGAGCCAATGGCAATCATTCCCTGAATGATGTGAAAGCCTTTGCCCAGTGGGTCTTTGGTCGGGTCAAGCAGGGTGCAAACGCGTTGCTGTTGGTAAGCATGCAGGCCAGGCCATCTCAAGCCTTCTTCGCACAGCTGCGCTTCAAACACCACCAGGCCCACAATGCCCAGCAGGCCAACCAGCACCGGTGGCAGGATGAGTTTCCAGCTCAAGCCTGCGAAAAAGATCACCGACAAACCAGCCATGGCCACCAGAATGGCCGTGCCCAAATCGGGCTGTTTCACGATCAGACCCACCGGAATGGCCAGCAGCACTGCGGCCACTGCAAAGTCCAGCGGCCGCAACTGGCCTTCGCGCTTTTGGAACCACCAAGCCAGCATCAGCGGCATGGCAATTTTCAGAATTTCGCTGGGCTGAATCACGATGCCTAAATTAATCCAGCGACGCGCGCCCTTTTTGGTCAGCCCAAAAATCGCCACCGCAATCAGCAATGCCACACCCACGGCGTATAGCGGCACGGCAAACGCCATCAGCCGTTGCGGCGGAATCTGCGCCACCACAAACAGGATGAACCCGGCAATCAACATATTGCGGCCATGGTCGACGAAGCGGGTGCCGTGGTCGTGGCCGGCGGAATACATCGCCAGCAGCCCGGCGCAAACAAGCAAAAAAACGGCAAAAGCTAGTAGTCCATCAAATCCACGCAAAAACGGAGCAGCACGCAGCCACAGGGAAGGTTTGTCAAAGCGGTTGGACATTGGGGGCGATTATCCTGCGCTGCCATCTCGATTGCGTTTTGATGACCCCACACACCACTCATTTGCTGTACTTGCATGGTTTTCGCTCGTCACCGCAATCGATGAAAGCGGTCAAAACGGCTTCACGCGTGGCCGCAGATCACCCGGCAGTGAAGTGGTGGTGCCCACAGTTGCCGCCGTCGCCGCGCGAAGCGATGGCGCTGGTTTTTGACGAGATCAGCACTTGGCCACAGCAGCAAACCGCCGTGATTGGCTCATCACTCGGCGGTTTTTACGCCACCCATGTCGCCCAGACCCTGGGTTGCCGCGCTGCCTTGCTCAACCCGGCGGTGAACCCCGCGCGCGACCTGGCCGCTCACATCGGCGAGCAGACTATCTGGCAAAAACCTGCTGACCGTTTCTATTTCCGCGTCGGGTTCATTGATGAACTGCACGCCCTCAGCCACAGCCCACCGACTGATCTGCAGCGCTACTTTGCGGTGATCGCCAAAGGCGACGAGGTACTGGACTGGCGGGAGATGGTCGGCCGATATGCGGGTGCCCACATCAAACTCCTGGAAGGTGGCGACCATGCCTTAAGCGACTTTGATGCGCATCTGGATGAGGTGCTGGGGTTTTTGAATCTGGCTTGAAGGACACATCGGGTGGTTGGGTTTTGCTCCTTCCCCTCCTGGGGAAGGCAGGGGATGGGGGCTGCACCCGCGACCTCCTGCCGAGCAGGCGTGTCGTTTGTCCGCATGCCCCCATCCCAACCTGCCCCCAAAAGGGGAAGGACCAGGGTCGGTTCAACACCACAGGCAGTACCATAAAAAGGGGCGCTACAGCCATACCCAAACATTCAACATGAACCTCAACCTCAACCTCAAATACTTTGCTTCCGTCCGCGAAGCCCTTGGCAAGAGCGATGAGCGCCTGAGCACCACCGCGACAACCGTATCCCAGGTACGCGACGAACTGATCGCGCGCGGCGGCACCTACGCCCAAGTACTGGCCCTGGATAACCCCGTTCGCATGGCGCACAACCAGGTGATGTGCGCGTCCGACACGCCGGTGGCCGACGGTGACGAAGTGGCGTTTTTCCCGCCGGTCACGGGCGGATAGCCTCATATGACACGTGTTTCCATTCAAAACCACGACTTCAACCTGAGCGATGAAGTGACCACCCTGCGCCGCAACGACCCACGTGTCGGTGCCGTGTGCAGCTTTGTGGGTACCGTTCGCGACCGAAACAATGGCAACGCCGTGCAGACCCTGGAGTTGGAGCACTACCCCGGAATGACGGAAAAAGCCATCGAAGCGATGGTCGACGCAGCTTTCGGGCGCTTTGACATCTACGCCGCTCGCGTAATTCACCGCGTAGGTCCGCTGCAACCGCTGGATCAAATTGTCCTGGTGGCCGTGACGTCAGCGCACCGCGGCCAAAGCTTTCAGGCCTGCGAGTACCTGATGGATTTCCTGAAAACCCAGGCCCCTTTCTGGAAAAAAGAAATGACGCCAGACGGTGCACGCTGGGTTGACGCGCGGGTGAGTGACGATGTGGCAATGGCGCGGTGGGGGCTTGACGCCGCTTTAGTGAATCACGCCGCTACCGTCAAATGACGCCGCTACACGGCAATGACCTCGCCCTTCGGGCTTCGATGACAGATGACTTTGGGCTCGGGCGGGCCATCGTGGGGCGCAGCGCCGTCATCAAAGCCCGCAGGGCAAGGTCATCGTGTCATTAATTCAAATACCTCGGCTTCTCCACCTCCACCAGATCAGCCAGACTCCCCGCTACAGTTTCCATAGCTGGTTGAGCCCAATCTGAATGGGCTAGGGCCTTATCAAGCAACACGAGCAGGCCT
>JAYUXO010000340.1:0-3314 GCA_043753505.1 Comamonadaceae bacterium | reverse complement strand
TTAATACATTAGTGACTATTTGAATTGAGATGACCGCCACGGACACTGCATGGCTCAGCAACATAACCCGGCACAACCCCAGCTGGAAGCGACTAAATCATGCACAACCCACTGATTTCAACCTCCCCCATCACGCATTTTTTAAGCGCCCAGGACGTGTCCGCCCTGATCAAGCGCATGGGCTTGCAGCGATGCCTCCAAGGCATGGCTGCAGCCATTACCCGTGATTTTTTGCGCTGGGAGGCGTTTGACAAAAGCGCCCGTGTGGCCAGCCACTGCAAAAACGGTGTGATTGAGTTGATGCCCACCGCCGATGCGCAAACTTTCAGCTTTAAATACGTCAATGGTCACCCCCAAAACACGTCACGCGGCTTGCCCACCGTGATGGCTTTTGGCGTGTTGGCCGATATGGCCACAGGCAGACCGCTGCTCATCAGTGAATTGACCCTGACCACCGCCATACGCACGGCCGCCACATCGGTGATTGCGGCGAAGGCGCTGGCGCGGCCTGACAGCCAGGTAATGGCCCTGATCGGCAATGGCGCGCAAAGTGAATTTCAGGCGCTGGCCTTTCATCACCTGATGGGCATCGAAGAAGTACGTTTGTTTGACACCGACAGCCAAGCGACCGCCAAACTGATGCGAAATTTGCAGTCAAACCCGCATGCCAAAAACTTGCGCGTCAAAGCCTGCTTGAGTACCGGTGAGGCAGTCCTTGGCGCGGACATTGTCACCACCATCACGGCAGACAAAGCCAATGCCCGCATCATCACGCCTGACATGGTGGAGCCCGGCGTGCATATCAACGCTGTTGGCGGTGACTGCCCTGGCAAAACTGAGATTCACCCGGACGTGCTGCGCATGGCCAGTGTGTTTGTGGAGTACGAACCGCAAACCCGCATCGAAGGAGACTTGCAGCAGATGCCCGCCGACTTTGCCGTGACAGAACTGTGGCGTGTTCTGGCAGGCAAAACAACGGGCCGCAACCACCAGCGCCAGATCACCTTGTTTGACTCGGTCGGATTTGCGCTGGAAGATTTTTCTGCCCTCAGCTACCTGTATGAAACTGCATTGGCACAGCAGCAGGTCCAACACCTGGACTTGATTCCCTATCTGGACGACCCCAAAGATTTGTATCAACTGATCAGGCATTCACCTCTTGCTGTTACAGCTGCCAATGTTGCTGCCATGCCAGCAGCAAACAGGTATTGCACAGACCTGAGTCCAGCCTGAGTTCCCACCATGAACCGCTCTTTTCCACAATCGCCCAGCGCCGTCGTCATGGTGCGTCCACACCACTTTGCACCCAACCCACAAACGGCCCACGACAACGCCTTTCAAAGCTCTGCAGATCATCTGGGGATGCTGCCTTCTTCCAGCCTGTCTGCCAAAGCGTACGACGAAGTGACGTTGGTGGCCGGGCGCCTGCGGGAAGCAGGTGTCAAGGTCCATCTGTTTGAAGACCTGGGTGAGAAGGGCACACCCGACTCGGTATTTCCCAACAACTGGTTTTCAACCCACAGCGGTGGCCATGTCGCGCTGTACCCGATGTTTGCCCTCAATCGCCGACGCGAACGGCGCCACGACATCATCGACATGCTCAAGGCGGACTACCGCGTGCAGGACGTGATCGACTACTCGGGCCTGGAAGCAGATGAATTGTTCCTGGAAGGTACGGGTGCGATGGTGCTGGACCATGTGGAGCGTGTCGCCTACGCCTGCCTGTCAAGGCGCACCAGCGAAGTGTTGCTGGAGCGGTTTTGTACGCACTTCAATTACGAGCCAATCGCTTTTCCTACCTTGGGTGAGGCGAACAAGCCCGTGTATCACACCAACGTCATGATGTGTATTGCGAATGAATTTGTATTGCTGGGCGCAGATCTCATTACCGACCCGCAGCGCCGCCTGGCCGTGATGCAGCGGCTGGCTGGCAGCGGGCGTGAGCTCATCGTCCTCGCGCCAGAGCAGATCGCCGCATTTGCAGGCAATGCGCTGGAGTTAACCGGCAGCCAAGGCAGGGTGCTGGCCATGTCCAGCAAAGGCGTCAGCAGCTTGAATGCCAGCCAACGCAGAACCATAGAAAAGTACGCCAACCTGTTGGCATTGCCCGTGCCCACCATAGAGCTGGCCGGCGGCTCTGTCAGGTGCATGCTGGCTGGCGTGCATCTGACACGCCGCAAGCCTGCCGATGTGCCGCAGCAGCTGGGCGAACTCCGCAACCACGAGGAACTGTCATGCCCCGATTGATGGAAATACGTACCTATCGGTTAAAGCCTGGCACGCTTGCCGACTTTCATCACGCCATGCAGACAAAAGCCGTTCCCATGCTCAAAGCCAAGGGGATGGATGTTGTTGCTTATGGACGATCAGACCACGAGGAGGAGACCTACTACCTCGTGCGCTCCTATGCCAGCCGTGAGGCCCTCGAACAGGCGCAAAACAGGTTTTACGGTTCGGATGATTGGCGGCAGGGACCCCGAAGCGATCTGGTTGACCGGATTGAGACGTATGTGAACACGCTGATGTGGATTTCCGAGGCTGCGCTAGCCAGTATGCGGGAGCTGAACCGGCCTGCAATGCAGGCAAATAAGTGCGCTTGACGTGGCATAAAACAACTGCCCTGTCCTGCTAAATCAGTAGCCAGAGCGAGAGCTGGTTTCGCTATGTTTTTCTTACTTTTCCGTAAGGAAATTTAATGCAAACGACGCTGACCAGTAAACCCCAGATCACACTTCCCAAAGGTATTCGGATGTGAAGCTGTGTTGACGCTGGACAAAGCCGCCAGCCGAGCGAAAACACATCGGCTGGCGTGATTTGCTCAAAACCCGGTCTAAGGCATGTAATTTTCAAGCAAAACTGGGCTTTCGCCCTTTTAGATATTGCTCAAGCAGCTATCAATAATATAGCGACTACCTCGTTAAACGCCCGTCCCGTCCCACCACCGTCAGCTCTGAAAACCGGGAGCCGTTGTGCGAGGTGGGGTCCAGCTTCACGAAAAAGCCGCCCAGGTCCAGCTCGGGCAATCGCAACAAAGCCTGTAGCACCTTCTCGCGCGTGGGATTGGCTCCGGCCCGTTTGATGGCCTCCACCAGAACCAGGCCGCTGATGTAGCCCTCCAGGCTGAAATAGTTGGGCGTGGCTTCGGGTGCCTGGGCGGCCAGTTGCTTGCGGTAAGCGCGCACCACCTGCACCGAGTCGGTGTGAGGAAACGGAAACACCTGCGAAAAGCCGATGCCGTGAGCCATGTCCTGGCCCAGCTTGCGGGTCACAGCTGCCGGGTCGACCACCGACAGAGACACCAGGCGCGTAGACAT
>JAYUXO010000339.1:0-3316 GCA_043753505.1 Comamonadaceae bacterium | reverse complement strand
TGGCCGAATGGGTGATGGGCCGTCCGCAAATTCAGGAAGAAGCGGTGATTCAACTGGCCGACCTCATCATGGAAAAAACCCAGCCCGACGGCCTCGCGCTGGTGATGGAAGCCACCCACTACTGCATGGCCTGGCGCGGCGTGAAAGACATGGACAGCAAGATGATCAATTCGGTGATGCGCGGCGCGTTCTTGAAAGACGCCAACCTGCGCCGCGAGTTTCTGGCACTCATTCCGGGGAGAAAGTAAATATGTTGGTACGCCTTTTGTACGTGAGCCGCGCCGTCGACGTCGACGCCACGCTGGCCACCGAATCCATCCTCGCCGCCGCCCGCGCCCACAACATGAGCAACGGCATCACCGGCATCTTGTGCTATGGCGGCGGCATTTATTTGCAGGCCATTGAAGGTGGCCGCAACCAGGTCAACGAGCTGTATGGCCACATCGTGCGCGATGCCCGCCACAAAGACGTGGCCTTGCTGCACTACCAGGAAATCTCCGCCCGCCGATTCGGCGGCTGGACCATGGGGCAGGTGAACCTGGCCAAGCTGAACACCTCCATCGTGCTCAAGTACAGCGAGCGCCCCGAGCTGGACCCGTACTCGGTCAGCGGCGAGATTTCGCTGGCGCTGTTGGAGGAGTTGATGGCGACGGCGTCGATCATTGGTCGGGCTTGACTGGCCAATTTTTTGGCTGAGTCGGGCATGACTGACCAATTTTCAGCTCGAGCGGGCTTGACCGCGGTTCCTTGACTTAACTCCCTCTTCCCCTGGGAGAGGGCTGGGGTGAGGGCAGATGTACCAACCAACTATGTCCCCGCAAATCATCGGTGTCGACTTCACCAGCGCCCCCACCCGCCGCAAACCCATCGTCGTCGCTTCAGGTGTTTTGGTGCTCCAGCCCAAGCAGAATCTGCTCAACCAGCTATCAAAAATAGAGCGCCTTGAATCCCTGACAAGCTTTGGTGACTGGTTGAACGAACCCAAGCCGTGGGTCGGGGCATTTGACCTGCCTTTCGGCCTGCCGCGTGAACTGGTTCAAATCCTGGGCTGGCCCACCGACTGGCTGGCCTGCATGCAGCATTACACCCAGCTCACCCGCCCCCAGATTCGCGACACCTTCGCCGCCTTTTGCAACGCCCGCCCCGTGGGCCAGAAATTCGCCCACCGCGCCACCGACAAACCTGCCGCGTCCAGCCCCAGCATGAAGTGGGTCAACCCACCCGTGGCCTACATGCTGCACGCGGGTGTGCCGCTGTTGCTGAAAGCGGGCGTGGACATGCCGGGCTTGCACGCAGGCGACAAAACCAGAGTCGCGCTGGAAGGCTACCCCGGCTTGCTGGCCCGCGAGGTGCTGGGCGTGCGCAGCTACAAAAGCGACGACAAAGCCAAACAAACGCCGGATCGCCTGATCGCCCGCAAAGACCTGATTCACGCCCTGGAGCTGGGCCAGACGCGTCTGAACATCCGCCTGAAACTCACCCACGCCCAGCGCGACACGTTGACAGACGACGCCAGCGGCGACAGCCTGGACGCCGTGCTGTGCATGCTGCAAGCGGCCTGGGCGCAGCAACGGTTTTTGGCAGGGGATGCGCGTTATGGGCTGCCGGTGGGCATGGATGGGCTGGAGGGGTGGATTGTTACGGCGTGAGGGGGCCAGACAGCTGCGTCCGCTGACGACAACAGTGGAAAGCGTTTCGGGTAGCGCAACGACTCGACAGACAAATCCACGTCAAGACCCGGCCAGTACAGATGGTTCCCAGTCGGCGTCTCGACATCGACGATCTGCTCGACGGTCGCCTGCTTGAATCAAGGGAAAAGGGCGTAAGGCACCGCCAGCTCCTCGTTGCCCAGCGGCACCCAAAATCTGTGTTGGGAAATGTCAGTGACGTTGGCTTCCAAAGCGACGACGCCTTGCATTTTTAATCTCTGCGAGGTGGATGCCCGAGTTACGCCGCGTCGTAAGTAGTCGGCTTGGATAAGCCGTTACAAGTCTGCTTCGTTGACCACGATTTAAACGTGTTGACCGAGAACAGGGTCAGCAAGCCCCAAAAGAAGCGCACCGAACATGAACATGCGGCTCGTAGCGGCTGATTGGATTTTCATTTGTTGAGACTGTAAGCAGTAGATGCGACGCGCCAAGCAAAACACTGGGACATACACAAGAAAAGCACCCACCCATCACTTACCTACCCATTCCCCCGGCAACACCGACCCCAGCCGCGCATACCCACCCTTGCCGTCCGGCCGAAAAATCACCGCTTCGCCCTGGGTGCCAGGGTGGTAGCTGGTGGCGACCAGAATGTTGATGCCGTGTGAAATCAGCACCGTGTTTTTGCCCGCTGCTGGAACCTGTGAGAGCAGGGCGTTCAAATTTTTGGCGGTCAGGGCGCGGTCGGCGTCGTTCACATTGGGGTAGCTGGCTGGCACGCTCAAGTGGTTGGTGATGGTGTAGTTGCCTTTGCCAAACATGGCCTGCGCATGCTCCCAGCAGCGGCAAAACTCGGACGATAAAACCTGGCCTACGGGAATTTGCAGCGTTTTAAAGTCGCGGCCCATTTTGGCTACCTGGGCGCGACCTTCGGCGTTCAAGTTGCGCTGGGTGGAGCAGTCGCCCATGACAGCTTTGTCGCGGTCTGCGTAGGCCGGACCGGTTTCTCCGTGGCGGAAAAACACCACCAGGCCACCGGCTTTCAGTTGCGCAATCAGTTGGCTCGGCGGCGTGTTGTTGGCTTGCGCTTGTGCCGGGGCCAGGGGCATCAGGCTGCACAGCACGGTGACCGCGAGCAGCCTCCAAATTGCGCGGCGGCGGGTGAAATTCGTGGGTTTGTGGATGTGTGTCATGTTCAGTTGCAGGGAAAAAAAGACAGGCGTGAGCTGGAGCGCTTGGTATGGGGGTAAGTTTCTTACAGTTGACCCCACGCCGTGTTGTGCCCACATCGAAAACCCCCATGCTCCACCAGACCCTGGCCAACCTTGTTTTGACTGTCCACGCCGCGTTCATCGCCTTCGCCGTGTTGGGTGGCCTGCTGGTGCTGTACAGACGCTGGGTGCGTTGGCTGCACCTGCCGTGTATGGCATGGGGCGCGACCGTGGTAGCCATGGGCTGGACCTGCCCGCTCACACCGCTCGAAAACAGCTTGCGGCAGGCGGGCGGTGCACAGGGGTACACGGGTGGGTTTATCGAGCACTACCTGCTGGCGGTGATCTACCCAGAGGGCCTGACGCGGGAGCTTCAAGTCGTGGTCTCTGCCGTGTTGCTGACCGTAAATGCGGTGGTGTACTTTGCGGTGTGGTGTGGCGCATCACGCAAGCCCG
>JAYUXO010000338.1:0-3321 GCA_043753505.1 Comamonadaceae bacterium | reverse complement strand
GGCACCATCGCGTCGTAGCGATTGTTGCGGATCCCCATCTTCACCTTGTGATCGAAATCGATTCCTTCGACGTACTCGAGAAAGCCGTGCACAAAGTGTTGCCGCGACTGTTCGCCGTCGCCCACGATGTCCAGGCCTGCGTCTTCCTGCGCCTTGATCCATAGCAAGGTGGCATCGGCTTTGGCCTGGCGCAACTCGTCGCCTTGGGCTTTCCACTGCGGCCAGAGTTTGTTGGTTTCGGCCAACCAGGCCGGTTTGGGCAGGCTGCCTGCGATGGCGGTTTCAAACATGGGGTCTCCAGTGGGTTGTTGCGTGTATCAGGTTGCGGGATTGTGGCGCTGCGCCAGCAGCTCGAGCAGCAACGCCACGCGCGCTTTCACGGGCGACAAACCTCGCGAGTCGGGCAATGCATCGCCCGCCGTGGGCAGCACACGGCCATTGGCGCAGCGGGTGGCGCGCAGCACGCGCACGCCAGCTTCTTGTGCTTGCAAGAGCGCGCTTTCCAGTTCGGTGGAAACCGTGCCGTTGCCCGTGGCAGCTACCACAATGCCGTCAAGCCCCTGAGCCGCATGCGCCAGCAAGGCCCGCACCATGCTGCCGTCTGCGCCCACGTGGTTGAACACGATGTGCACGCGCGGCCATTGCGTAGCCTGTTGCACGGCATCGAACAATGCCGAAGGTGCTACGCTATTAATAGCTGCTTGAGCAATATCTACAAGGTCTACAGGCCAATTTCGCATTAAATACAGCTGCTGGGCCTCCACCACCGCCACCGGCCCGCCATCGCCACTGCTGAAAGCATCCAGCCGCCAGGTATGCGTCTTTTGCACATCCAGCGCGCTGTGCACCACGCCCGCGCACACCGCCACCACACCCCGTGCGCCGCTGTGGCGGGCTACCAGTACCGCGTCGAGCAGGTTTTGGGGGCCGTCGGGTGCCAGGGCGGTGGCCGGGCGCATCGCGCAGGTCAGCACCACGGGCTTGCATCGGGTCAATTCGGGGGGCAACACCGCGTGTAAAAAGTAAGCGGTTTCCTCCAGCGTGTCGGTGCCGTGGGTAATGACGATGCCTTGCACATCGCGTTGCGCCAACCAGTGCACGCAGCGCGCAGCCAACTGCCGCCACACGGCAAAACTCATGTCTTTGCTATCAATTTGTGCCACCTGCTCGGCAATCAGCGGTGTGTTTTGGAGCCCAGGGACGGTCGCCAGCAGGTCTTCGATGTTCACTTGCGCGGCGGTGTATCCCAAGTTGTCACCGCTGTTACTGGCGGTACCCGCAATCGTGCCGCCAGTGCCTAAAACCACAATTTTTTGCAGCGCTATTTGATTTACCACTTGTCATCTTTCAAAAACTGACTAAAAATACAGTAACTGGATATCAAACCAGTCAATTTTGGAGTCGTCATGATGGACACGTCACCCAGCCCCGCCAAGCTCACCGCACGCCAACAACAGATTTTGGACTTGATTCAAAACGTCATGGCCCGAACTGGTGCGCCACCCACGCGCGCCGAAATTGCCACCGAGCTGGGCTTCAAGTCAGCCAATGCAGCCGAGGAGCATTTGCAGGCCCTGGCCCGCAAAGGTGCCATTGAGCTGGTCAGTGGCACCTCTCGCGGCATCCGGTTGCGCAGTGAAGCGCTGCGCTTGCTCAATGAATCGCGCAGCAAGCAGTTTTCTTTGCCCATTCCGGGTCTGAGCCAACTCATGCTGCCGCTGGTGGGCCGCGTAGCCGCCGGCTCGCCCATCCTGGCGCAGGAGCATGTTGATCAAACCTATTACGTGGAAAGCAGCCTGTTCCAGCGCAAGCCCGACTATTTGCTCAAGGTGCGCGGCATGTCCATGCGCGACGCCGGGATCATGGATGGTGACCTCCTGGCTGTGCAAAGCAGCAAAGACGCCAAAAACGGGCAGATTGTGGTGGCACGTTTGGGAGACGACGTGACCGTCAAGCGCTTCAAGCGCAACCACGAGGTCATTGAGCTGCATGCCGAGAACCCCGACTACCCCACCATCCTGGTGCAGCCTGGCGAGCCGTTTGAAATCGAAGGCTTGGCGGTGGGTTTGATTCGCAACACCATGTTGATGTAAGCACCGAAGCACAGTCGCCCGATCGGCACACTTACACCAGAACGCTTTCCCCAGGACGTTTTTCACCATGACCCTTGCCCTGTTCCCTCCAGACAGTTTTTTTGCCACCCTGCCTCAGCTGTTCACCCGGCTCTCGGCGCGTGCTGGCTCTAGCGCACTGAGCACCGCGCGGGCACGGAAATCCAGTGCAGCGGGTGCCCCACACGTTCAAAACGCTATTGAATTCGTAGCTGCTCCAGCAGTATCCGTAATGGTTGTAGCCAAAAACAGCTTGAAAACACAACGAAGCACGCCGCTGCGCATCCTGCGTGTGGTCGAGCTTGGTGACCGCTCAGCGGGTGCGGGCCGTATGCGCATGTCGGGCAGCATGGCCGACGTGTGCGCCGAGCTGGACCGGCTGGTGGAGCGGGAGAGTCGGCAGAGGGCGCGGCTGCATTGAGATTTTTCACCTTCCCTGTTTTGGTGGCCCTGGGGAGCGGGAACAATTTTTGAACACAGAGGAAGCAAAAATCACGCAGAGAATGCAGAAAAATTCGTTCAGACTTTGAACTTTTTTTGTTGTTTCTTCTGCGTCCTCTGTGAATCCTTCGCGCCCTCTGCGTTGAAAGTCCCCGGCCTCGATTTGCCTTCGGACATAGACGAAGTTATCCCGGCATCAGGTTCCGGCCTGTAACACCCAGCCCTTCTTGATGTTGTCCGCCACACTTTGCGCGAACAGCGCCATGACCGCCTCTTCAGTGGCCGCAACCGTGATGTCCTGCTTCAGCGGCTCGGCACGGGAGGCGCTGAAGTCGGTGAAGAACAACACATAAGCGGGGTATTTACCGGTGGACTCTTTGTTGGTCTTCCAGGCCATGAACTTGCGCACAGCCACTTCCCCTTTGGCTTCCTTGATGTAAACCTCGCGCTTCAAGCGGGTGCTTGGCCCACCGCTGGCCGCTTCCAGGCTAGCCAGCTCCACCATATCGCTGATCTGGGAAAAGCGCAGATCTGTTGGGTTCACCGTTTTATCGTCCCGCAACTGAATAAATACCGGCGAAATCATGTTCACGCAGGGGCGTGCACCGATCGTTGTGTAGCCGTGGTCAGCGCTGTGGTGCAGGGCCATTTTGGTGACGGGCCGCCCACCGTCTTCGGTCAGCATGTCAATACAAGTGCACTCCACCACCCACTCGGGTCGGACCATTTCGAATGCGGTTTGCCGCTCGGCTACCTCCACAAACTCCGA
>JAYUXO010000337.1:0-8179 GCA_043753505.1 Comamonadaceae bacterium | reverse complement strand
CTCTGGTGGTCAGCAATGTGCAGTTTGGTTTGACGCGTGAGCAGCGCGCCAAGGTGGAAACGCAGGCGCAAAGTGTGGCGATCGAGCGTTTTAAAACCAAGGCCGGCGAGCTGGCCAAGGGCTTCGGTTTTGCCAGCTACACACTGCGCGAAGTAGCGGTGAACAGCAACGACGGCGGTGGCCTGCGCCAGCGCAACATGGTGATGGAGTCGCGCATGTCATCAGCTTCATCAGAGGCGCTACCGGTGGAGGCAGGGAAAACGGCGGTGCAGGTGACGGTGTCGGGGTCGGTGCAGCTTAAGTAGCCGTGCCCAGCGTCGTAGTCTTCAGCGTTGTAGCCGCTTCTTGCTGGTTGCGGCCATCAGCCTGTCCAGCTGCGCCTCCAGGCGAATCACGCGGCCTGTGAGGTCTTCAATTCTGGTTTGCAGGGACTTGATGTCCTCAGACTGATTTTTGACCCTGCCTTCCAGCTTGATAATGGCGGCGAACGCGCCGAAAATTTTCTCTGTCAGGCCCATGCGTCCGCCGCAGAGGCTTTCTTGGGTTGGAACTTTTTGGCCGCCGCAGCCGCTGCAACTGTCATGGCGGCAATGCGCTGGTTACTGGCTTCAATAAACTGCATCGCGTCGTCAATGGCTGCACACGAGCGCTCGACGGCTTGGCGTGCTGCGTCGGCCAGCAAGGCCATTTCTTCGTCGTTTTCTTGCGGTGAATAGGCAAAAGCGCCGCGGCGCATCGGCTCGGAAACCGGCACGCCCAGGCGCTTGGCTTTGGCGACAAAACTGCGCTTGTCGGCGGTGCTGGTTTGCACCACAACTCTTTCGACAGCGGCATGCACCATGTAAGGCTCCTTTTGAGTGGGTATGTACATTCCATGTCCACACAAAAAACGACACAAGCCTTGCAGGCCAGCTATTTACTGCGCCACCCACCCGCCATCCATGTTCCACGCCACGCCGCGCACGTTGTTGCACGCCGGTGAGCAGAAAAACACCGCCAGATCGCCCAGTTCTTCGGGTGTGGTGAATTGCAGCGAAGGCTCTTTTTCGCCCAGTAGTTGGCGCTTGGCGTCATCTACTGAAATACCTTGCGCAGCAGCTTTGGCGTCAATCTGTTGTTGCACCAGCGGCGTGAGCACCCAGCCAGGGCAAATGGCGTTGCTGGTGATGCCGGTGGTGGCGGTTTCCAGCGCCACGGATTTAGTGAAGCCCACCAGGCCGTGCTTGGCTGCCACGTAGGCGGACTTGGCGGCGGAGGCCACCAGGCCATGGACGGATGCGATGTTAATGATGCGGCCCCAGTTTGTTTGGCGCATCGCAGGCACGGCCAGACGCGTGGTGTGAAAGGCGCTGGACAGGTTGATGGCGATGATCGCGTCCCACTTGTCCAGTGGGAAATCTTCCACGTTGGCCACGTGCTGAATGCCCGCGTTGTTCACCAATATGTCCACCCGGCCAAAGCGCTGGGCGGCGAACTGCATCAAGGCTTCAATTTCTGCGGGCTTGCTCATGTCGGCCCCGTGGAAGGCCACCTGAGAGCCAAAAGCCGCCACTTCAGCCGTGGGGCCATCGGCATTGCCAAAGCCGTTCAGCACCAGATTGGCCCCTTGCGCCGCGAGTTTTTTGGCAATGCCCAGCCCGATGCCGCTGGTTGAACCGGTGACCAGCGCTGTTTTTCCTTGAAGCATGTGTTCTTGAAGCATGTGTATCTCCTGCTGAATTACGATGTGGTGAGGGAATCAACATTGTTATTTCACCATGCACCCACCTACGCTGAACCAAGTTATCTGCGCCGCACCCGATCAAGCCTCCCACAACGTGGCTCACAGGATGGCTTACTGGCAGTGGGGTAATCCGCAGGCCCCGCACGTGGTGGTGTGCGTGCATGGCCTGTCGCGCCAGGGCCGCGACTTTGATGCACTGGCCCAGGCACTGATTGGGCGTTCAAATGCCCCACTGCGCGTGATCTGCCCCGATGTGGTGGGGCGTGGCCAAAGCGACTGGCTGGCCGACCCGATGCGCTACCAGATTCCCACCTACGCCGCCGACATGCTGGCCTTGCTGACGCAGTTGCATAGGCAAGCGCCTGTAGCGACGCTGGACTGGGTGGGCACCAGCATGGGCGGCATCATTGGAATGGCCATTTGCGGCTCCCAACTCCCCTTGCCAGTACCCGTGCGCAAACTGGTGCTCAACGATGTGGGCCCCGCCATCGAATGGCAAGCCCTGCAGCGCATCGGCACCTACCTGGGCCAGACCGGGCGGTTTGCTTCGGTTCAGCAAGCGGCGGATGCCATGTGGGCCATCTCGCACAGCTTCGGCCCGCACACACCTGAACAATGGCTGGCGCTGTCGCAGCACATGGTCAAAGCCCACGCAGACGGAGGACTGACCCTGCACTACGACCCCGCCATTGCTGCGCCCTTTCACAGCATGACGCAGGAGATGGCTGTACAGAGCGAAGCCCGGCTGTGGCAGCTGTATGAGGCGATTACGGCCGACACGCTGCTGGTACGCGGCGCGCAGTCTGACCTGCTGAGTGCGGCCAATGCCCAGGCCATGACCCAGCGCGGCCCCAAAGCCCGTTTGGTGGAATTTGTCGGGGTGGGCCATGCGCCTACCCTGATGGCCACCGATCAGGTGCAAGCCGTGACCGATTTCCTTTCGATTTAAAGTCTTTTTACGCGAATGAAAAGCCTGCTGGCTCCGCCAGACGACACGCTGCTTCCCGAGCTGGCCCGAGCGAGAGATTTCGCCTTGCCGTTCATCGCCAGCCAGGCGCTGGACACGGGCGAAAACACGCTGGCCCATGCCGACGCGGTGGCCGTCATTCTCAAAACCATGGGCGCGTCCGACACCATGCAGTCGGCTACCTACCTGGTGTATGCCTGCGAACACTTGAATCGCCCGCAAGACGTGTTGACCAAGACTTTTGGTGACAGCCTGGCGCAGCTCGCCATGGAAACCACCCGCCTGGTGAAAGTGCAGCGCCAGGCCCGTGCAGTCAAGGCCGATCACATCGCCACCGCACTGGATAACCCTGCTGCGCAAACGGAGAACGTGCGCAAGATGCTGCTGGCGTTTTCGCGCGATCTGCGCGTGGTGATGCTGCGACTGGCTTCGCGCCTGCAAACCCTGCGTCACTACGCCGCCAGCAAACAGGCCGTGCCGCCCAGTCTGGCAAGCGAGTCGCTCAATGTGTTTGCACCGCTGGCCAACCGGCTGGGCATCTGGCAGATCAAGTGGGAGCTGGAAGACCTGGCTTTCCGCTTTCTGGAGCCCGACACCTACAAACAGATAGCCGGTTTGCTCCTGGACAAACGCAGCCAGCGCGAAGCACAACTGCAGCAACTGCGCGAACAACTGCAAATCGATTTGAATGCGGCGGGCGTGGTGGCACTGGTTCAAGGCAGGCCCAAACACATCTACAGCATTGCCCGAAAAATGCGCGGCAAATCGCTGGGTTTTGCCCAGGTGCTGGATGTGCGGGCGCTGCGCGTGATCGTGCCCGACGTGGCCGCTTGCTATGCTGGTCTGGCCTGGGTGCACAGCCATTTCGAGCCTTTACCCGATGAGTTTGACGACTACATTGCCAAACCAAAAGTCAATGGCTACCAGTCGCTGCACACGGTCGTGACTGATTCAGGCCAGCCGGTTGAAATTCAAATTCGCACCCAGGCCATGCACGACCATGCCGAACAGGGCGTGGCGGCCCATTGGGCCTATAAAGAAGCCGGTGCCAAGGGTTACGCCGGCGTGATTGCGGGTGGCAGCTACGACGCCAAAATTGCCGTCCTGCGTCAGCTATTGGCCTGGGAACGCGACCTCTCGGGCGCGGTGGAAAACAAAGGCCTGCTGGACGACCGCATCTACGTGCTCACGCCCGACGCGGCCATCATTGAACTGCCGCAAGGTGGCACGCCAGTGGACTTTGCCTACCACGTGCACACCAATCTGGGCCACCGGTGCCGGGGTGCACGGGTCGACGGTGTGATGGTGCCGCTGAACACGCCGCTGAAAAACGGCCAGACCGTCGATGTGATAGTGGCCAAAGACGGTGCCGCCAATCTGGGCCCGTCGCGCGACTGGCTGAACCCCGAGTTGGGTTACCTGGCCGGTGCCCGGTCGCGGGCCAAAGTACGTGCCTGGTTCAACGCCTTGGCCACCCACGAAACCGTGGCGCGGGGTCGGGAGGCCGTGGAGCGCTTGCTGCAGCGCGAAGGCAAAACCGCGTTGAAACTGGACGACCTGGCGGCCCAGTTGGGCTTTGATGCAGCTGACGATTTGTTTGAAGTGGTCGGCAAAGACGAGTTTTCTCTGCGCCAGATTGAAGCCGTGCTCAAACCGCCCGAGGCGGCGCTGACGCCTGACGAGTTCCTGATCTACAAAAAGTCAAAGCAAGGCGAAAAAGCGGCCGAAAAAGCCGTGGAAAAAGCGGTCTCTGGTGGCGTGCTGGTGGTGGGTATGGACTCGCTGATGACCCAACTGGCGAAATGCTGCAAACCAGCCCCACCCGACGCGATTGGCGGTTTCGTCACACGCGGCAAAGGCGTGAGCATTCACCGCGCCGACTGTGCCAACTTTCGGGACTTGTCAGCCAAAACCGCCGAGCGGGTGATTCCCGTGGCCTGGAGCGCACCGACAGCGCAGGGTGCTGCCGTCTACCCTGTCGACGTGGCCATTGAAGCGGCGGACCGCCAGGGCCTGCTGCGCGACATCTCCGAGGTGTTTGCCAAAAACAAGATGAATGTGATCGGCGTGCAAACCCAATCCGTCAAAACCACGCGAGGTGAAACTGCCTGGATGACCTTCACCGTGCAGGTTGCGGACTCGGCGAAACTGGCTCAGGTGCTGGGGGCGGTGGGGCTGGTGGCAGGGGTGCGTTCGGCGCGGCGGCGGTAAGTTGATTTCCGCTGGCTATAATCATGGGCTTAGTATCCGACTCACAGGCGCGTAGCTCAGCTGGTTAGAGCACCACCTTGACATGGTGGGGGTCGTTGGTTCGAGTCCAATCGCGCCTACCAAATTTCCTGGTTTTTTGAAATGCCGCATCTGCCTTTGGTTGATGCGGCTTTTTTGTTGCCGGCCGACCGATTTTTACATTGAATTGGGCATTAGCCCCTACGCTTATTGCTTGGGCAGCTATGAAATTGGGAGTGATTCCTGGTGGAAAACATGATTTCGCCTGACGGTAACTTGCGCAACGCGCGCGGTCGGCGGCTCGTCATCTTTGAAGGAATCATGGGCTCGGGCAAATCCAGCTCGACACGGTGGCTGGGGCAGCGTCTTATGGCCCAGGGCATTGGTGCCAGCATCCACACCGAGAGGCAATCCCCGCACCCTTTGCGGGCAACTGACTCTGCAGCTGACTGGTTCAAGCCCTGGCTGGACATGACGGCGCAAGACCTGGCAAGCCGTCGGCTGGCGCTTTGGGCTAAATTTGCGGAGGAGGCCTTGGCCTCTCAGGTCGTGCGGGTCGTGGACGGTCAGCTGTTTCACGGTGACCTCACCAACATGTTTTTGATGAACATGCCCTTGGATGCCATTGCGCAAAACGTGCGGGATCTGGTCGAGGTCATTCGCCCGCTGAACCCGCTGATTGTTTACTTCCACCAAGCCGACGTTGACCAGGCGATTCGACTCACAGCCGCCGAGCGTGGCGACGAACTCGGCGTGCGCTACCAGGTGGATTGGAAGCTCAAATTCGATTACGCCGTTGAGCGTGGGTTGGAGGGTCTGGAGGGGCTTTCCCGCCTTTACGTCGACTACCGGACGCTTACTGACCAGCTGTTCGCCCAACTCACAGTTGACAGAATAGCGATTGAAAACTCGCGCCGCGATTGGCCTGCTTACTACACCCGTATCGAACATGCCTTTGCGGGTGCATAGTGCCCACCACGGGTAAACCATGCGCCCAGCACCGACGCGCCTCTATCCAAAACTGTTTTTTTGCTGATAGTGTGAGCCTACATATTTGGCTCAGGAGTCCACCGTGCAACCCAGAAAAGCAAGCCCCGCCAAGCCAGCCGTGCGGGTCATCAAGAAGTACCCCAACCGCCGGCTGTACGACACCGACACCTCCACCTACATCACGCTGGCTGATGTGAAACAGCTGGTCATGGACACCGAGCGGTTTGTCGTGCGCGATGCCAAGAGCGGCGATGACCTTACGCGCAGCATCCTGCTGCAAATCATTCTGGAAGAAGAGGCGGGGGGTGCGCCCATGTTCACCGAGGCGGTGCTGGGCAACATCATTCGCTTTTACGGTCATGCGATGCAGGGCTTCATGGGCAATTACCTGGAAAAAAACGTGCAGGTGTTCACCGACATTCAGACCAAAATGGCAGAGCAATCACGGCACGTGTCGCCTGAAATGTGGGCCCAGTTTCTGAGCCTTCAGCCACCCGCCGTGCAGGGCGCGATGGGCAGTTATGTGGAGCAGTCGCGCGCCATGCTCGCGCAGATGCAAGAGCAATTGCACAAACAGACGGAGCAGATGTTTGGAGCGTTTGGACTGAAACGTTGAAACGTTGAAACGTTGAATTGTTTGGGTGCTTTTAAGCCAAAAAGGGCTATCGCCCTTGTGAATACTGCTCAAGCAGCTATCTAATTCATAGTAAACAGCGGCTCGATTCACATCGCAGGTAAGGGTCAACGACAATAGGTGGATGCCAGAAGCGATTTCTACCCTATCCCCCACATCCTTGAAACCAGCCCCCAAAGTCGGTTTCGTCAGCCTGGGTTGCCCCAAAGCTTTGACCGATTCGGAGCTGATCCTCACTCAGCTATCGGCTGAGGGCTACCAAACATCCAAAACCTTTGCCGGGGCCGACTTGGTGATTGTCAATACCTGCGGCTTCATTGACGACGCGGTCAAGGAAAGCCTGGACACGATTGGCGAGGCGCTGGCTGCCAACGGACGGGTCATCGTGACGGGCTGCCTGGGTGCGAAATCCGTGGACGGCAGCGCTGATGCCAGTGGCGGCACGGCCAGCAGCAACCTGGTGCGCAGCATGCACCCCAGCGTTCTGGCCGTTACCGGCCCGCATGCCACACAGGAGGTGATGGACGCGGTGCATCTGCATCTGCCCAAGCCGCACGACCCGTTTGTCGATCTCGTTCCTGCTTATGGAATCAAGCTGACGCCCAAACACTACGCTTACTTGAAGATCAGCGAAGGCTGCAACCACCGCTGCACGTTTTGCATCATTCCCAGCATGCGTGGCGACCTGGTCAGCAGGCCGATTGGCGATGTGCTCACCGAGGCGCGGGCGCTGTTTGCAGGCGGCGTGAAAGAGCTGCTGGTGATCAGCCAGGACACTTCGGCCTACGGCGTTGACGTGAAATACCGCACCGGCTTTTTCGACGGCCGCCCGGTGAAAAGCCGCATGCTGGAGTTAGTCGACGAGCTGGGTAAGCTCGCCGAGCCGCATGGGGCCTGGGTGCGCCTGCATTACGTTTACCCCTACCCGAGCGTGGACGAGGTGATTCCGCTGATGGTGCAGGGCCGGGCGCTGCCCTACCTGGACGTGCCGTTCCAGCACAGCCACCCCGACGTGCTGCGTCGCATGAAGCGCCCCGCCAGTGGCGAAAAAAATCTGGAACGCATCGCCCGTTGGCGCGCAGCCTGTCCCGACATCGTGATCCGCAGCACCTTCATTGCCGGATTTCCCGGTGAGACCGAGGCCGAATTCGATGACCTGCTGGCCTTCATGCGCGAGGCGCACATTGACCGTGCGGGTTGTTTTGCCTACAGCCCGGTGCAGGGCGCAGCCGCCAACGACATTCCCGGTATGTTGCCGAAAGAGCTTCGCGAAGAACGCCGCGCGCGCTTCATGGCCGTGGCTGAAGAAGTGTCTGCCGAGAAACTGCGCCAGCGCGTGGGTGCGACGATGCAGGTGTTGGTCGATTCAGCGCCTGCGCTTGGCAAAAAAGGTGGCGTGGGCCGCAGCTATGCAGATGCGCCGGAGATTGATGGCGTAGTCAAACTGCTGCCGCCGGAAAAGATCAGCAAAACGCTGAAGGTGGGGGAGTTCACCAAAGCCCGTGTGGTGGGCACGCAAGGGCACGATTTGGTGGCATTACCGGTTTGATTCGTGAGGGCTAGCAAGAGCCCGACTTTGGCCTTCAGTGCGACCAGATCATGGCTTATTGGAAATGGAATTGGTTGGTAGTCGCTT
>JAYUXO010000336.1:0-8206 GCA_043753505.1 Comamonadaceae bacterium | reverse complement strand
TTGCCCGCTCGCAAAATCGACACAAACACCAACTTTTTGCCGTCAATGGTTTTGCCGGTCATCGTCTCAAGCGGGGTTTCAACCTGTACGTCTTGAAGTGGCATGTCCCGCGTGACTTCATACGCCATCAGGCTGCTCAGCTCATTGAGCAGGGTGCGGAAAGTGTTGGTGGATGCGTCCTTGCGCCGCATCAGGGTGAGTTTGTGCTGCACCAGCGGATGATCAATCAGGTGAACGTTTGACATTTAAATATCCTTTTTAGCTTAACGTCGGCGGCCGCCAAACAGGCTGCCCAGCACGCCACGAATGATTTCGCGCCCGACGGTGGAGCCCATGGTGCGCACAGCAGATTTGGCCATGCTTTGCGCCAAACCGTCGTGCACGCCGCCGCGCGGGCCGGTGCGGCCAAACAGCACGTCTTTGATGCCGCCCATGATGCCCCCCGAATCGGTTTGACCCGCTGCACCACCGCCCGGCAATGTTTGTGCGGCTGCAGCGCCTGCCTGCGCCCTGCCTTGCAGCTTTTCGTAAGCTGATTCACGGTCAACAGTTTTCTCATACACGCCCGCAACCAGTGAATTTTTTAGCAGGGCCTGGCGCTGCTCGGGCGTGATCGGCCCAATCTGACTGCCGGGCGGCAACACGTAAACCCGCTCGGTGACGCTGGGCCTGCCTTTGCTATCGAGAAAGCTGACGAGGGCTTCGCCTACAGCCAGCTCGGTAATCGCTGTTTCAATGTCCAGCCCTGGTTTCTGGCGCATGGTTTGCGCGGTGGCTTTCACGGCTTTCTGGTCTCGTGGGGTAAACGCCCGCAGCGCGTGCTGCACGCGGTTGCCCAGCTGTGCCAGCACACCATCGGGAATGTCCAGCGGGTTTTGCGTCACGAAGTACACGCCCACGCCCTTGGAGCGCACCAAGCGCACCACCAGCTCAATGCGCTCGACCAGCACTTTGGGCGCTTCGTTGAACAGCAGGTGCGCCTCGTCAAAGAAAAACACCAGTTTGGGCTGTTCCAGGTCGCCCACCTCTGGCAGGGTTTCAAACAGCTCCGACAACAGCCATAGCAAAAACGTGGCGTACAGGCGGGGGGCGTTGAGCAGCTTGTCGGCAGCCAGGATGTTGATAACCCCCTTGCTATCGACGGTCTGCATGAAATCACTGATGTTTAACATCGGCTCGCCGAAAAACTTGTCACCGCCCTGGCTTTCAATCTGCATCAGGCCGCGCTGGATGGCCCCCACACTGGCCGCGCTGATGTTGCCGTATTCGGTGGTGAACTGGCTGGCCTTGTCCCCCACGTACTGCAGCATGGCGCGCAGGTCTTTCAAGTCCAGCAGCAGCATGCCGTTGTCATCTGCAATTTTGAAAACCAGGTTCATCACCCCGGTTTGGGTTTCGTTCAGGTTCAGCATGCGCCCCAGCAGCAGTGGCCCCATGTCGGAAATCGTCGCCCGCACGGGGTGCCCTTGCTCGCCGAATACGTCCCACAGCGTGGAGGGGCAGGCTTGAGAAATGGGGGTTTCAATCTGGCGGTCTTTCAGCACTGCAGCCAGTTTGTCGCTGATTTTTCCAGCCTGACTGATACCGGTCAGATCGCCTTTCACGTCGGCCATGAACACCGGCACGCCGATACGCGAAAAGCCCTCGGCCAGGGTTTGCAGGGTCACGGTTTTGCCTGTGCCGGTTGCACCGGTGATCAGTCCGTGGCGGTTCGCCAGGGCGGGGAGCAATTCGCAAATCGTGGTGGCGTTTTTAGCAATCAGCAGGGGTTCGGCCATGGGGGTTCCTTGAAAAACGGAAGAAAGCAGACAGTGTGCTGCGATTAAACCAAGGCATGGCACAAACGCTGTCGATGTTCAACTTAAACGCAGGTTTCGAGTCGAATCCAAAACCGTCGGCAAGCCGTATCCTTGTGACTTCACACTTTTTTGAGAAACGTATGACCACTTTTTCCCGCCCTTGCACCAGTGCGCTTGTGCTGTCCCTTTGCGTGATCGCAGCCGGCGCAACAGCCCACCCGATCAACCCTGCCACTGCGGCTGATGCCAAATTACAGGCCGAAATCCAAACCTTGCGCAAAGACTTTCAGGCTGCCAGCATGCAGCGGGACGCAACGGCGCTGCGCAATTTCTACACCGATGACTTCACCCATACCCACACCAGCGGCAAGGTGGATAACAAGGATGCGCGCATCGTCGGCGTGCTGGCCGGTGACCCCACAGTAGAACTGGCCCCTACACCGGAATTCAAGCTGTCGTGCTTTGGTGAGTCCGTGTGTATTGCCCGCGCGCTCAGTCCGATCAAGCGGGGCACCGACGGCAAGTGGTTTGACGTGCGTTGGACGCAAACTTTCATCAAAACCAGCAAAGGCTGGCAGATCGCGATCAGCCAGGCCACAGGTCTACAGAACACGGTGCGCGACGCCCAGTGATGCACGTGTGTCAGAGAAGGAGGCCCCATTGAAGCGCAGGGGCGAGTGTCCGAAAAGCTCCAAAAGTAGAATCAAGTGCTGTTTGATCACCAACACAAGAGGCTTTCGTGGCAGGACACAGCAAATGGGCCAATATTCAGCACCGCAAGGGCAGGCAGGACGACAAGCGCGGCAAGATCTGGACGCGGGTGATCCGCGAGATCATGGTGGCAGCGCGTCACGGTGGTGGTGACCTTTCGGCCAACCCCCGGCTGCGGCTGGCGGTCGACAAAGCCAAGGCGGCGAACATGCCGGCTGACACCATCAAGCGCAACATCGACAAAGCTACCGGAGCCCTGGAAGGCGTGCAATACGAAGAGATTCGCTACGAGGGCTACGGCATTGGTGGCGTGGCCATTTTGGTGGACACGATGACCGACAACAAGGTGCGCACCGTGGCCGAAGTGCGGTTTGCCTTCAGCAAATACGGCGGCAACATGGGCACCGAAGGTTCTGTGGTATTTCAATTCCGCCACGTGGGCCAGATGATTTTTGCGCCTGGCACATCCGAAGACAAGTTGATGGACGTAGCCCTGGAGGCCGGTGCCGACGATGTGCTGACCGACGACGACGGCGCCATAGAAGTGCTGACCAGCCCCGCGCAGTTTGAGGCGGTCAAAAACGTGCTGGAAGCGGCTGGCTTCAAGCCTGAGGTGGCCGAGGTGACCATGCGGGCCGACAACACCATTGATCTGTCACCCGAAGAGAGCGCCCGAATGCAAAAACTGCTTGACGTGCTGGAAGACATGGATGACACGCAGAACGTGTTTCACAACGCTGCTTTATCGGATACCGCTGAATGAACGTCTTAGTTATCGGCAACGGAGGCCGCGAGCATGCCCTGGCCTGGAAGCTGGCGCAGTCACCCAAGGTGCACCGCGTGTTTGTCGCCCCCGGCAATGGCGGCACGGCGCTGGACAGTCGGCTGGAAAACGTGTCTTTAGAAGGAAGTATGCCTTTCGCCCAAGAGATTGCTGCTTGGGCAGCTACTAATAAGATAGCGCTAACCGTGGTGGGGCCAGAGGCCCCCCTGGCCGCGGGCGTGGTGGATTTGTTTCGCCACGCGGGCCTGCGGGTGTTCGGCCCCACCCAGGCGGCTGCGCAGCTGGAAAGCTCCAAAGCGTTCAGCAAAGCTTTCATGCAGCGCCACGGTATACCCACCGCGGCCTACGACACCTTCACCGATGCTGCATTGGCCCATGCCTACATTGACCAGGTGGGTGCGCCCATCGTGGTCAAGGCCGATGGCTTGGCGGCAGGCAAGGGCGTGGTGGTCGCCACGACGCTGCAAGAGGCCCACGAAGCGGTGAACTTCATGCTGCTGGACAACACATTGGGAGTAGCGCACAACGACGGCGTGGCCAGGGTGGTGATCGAAGAATTCCTGCAAGGTGAAGAAGCCAGCTTCATCGTGCTGTGCGACGGCAAAAATGTGGCCGCGCTGGCCACCAGTCAGGACCACAAACGCCTCCTGGACGGCGACAAAGGCCCGAACACCGGCGGCATGGGTGCCTATTCACCCGCGCCCGTCGTTACACCCCAGGTGCATGCACGGGTCATGCGCGAGATCATCATGCCCACCATCAAAGGCATGGCGCAAGACGGCATCATCTACACGGGGTTTCTGTATGCCGGTTTGATGATTGATGCGCAGGGCAAACCTAAAACGCTTGAGTTCAATTGCCGCCTGGGCGACCCGGAAACACAGCCGATCTTGATGCGTCTGAAGTCTGATCTGTTTGATGTCCTGATGGCTGCCACCGCACCCGATGGCCTGGCTGATTTCGAGATGCAGTGGGACCGCCGCGTGGCCCTGGGCGTGGTAATGGCGGCGCACGGCTACCCGATGAACCCGCGCAAAGGCGATGCCATACGTGGCCTTCCGGGCCCTGTCGACGATGTCATGGTGTTTCATGCCGGTACCGTGCTGCAGGGCGGCGCGTTGCGCACCAACGGTGGCCGCGTGCTTTGCGTCACGGCGTTGGCCGACACGGTGAAGCTGGCGCACCAACGCGCTTACGGCGTGGCCCAGGGCATTTCGTTTGACGGTGCCCAGTGGCGCACCGACATCGGTCATCGGGCGGCCAAGCCCTCAGCGCCAGATTCAAACCCGTGAAGTCCCAAGTAGCTGCCCAGTCGGCAAAAGTACGGACCTGGCTGTTGGGTCTGCAAACTCGCATCACCGAGGCGGTTAGCGCCATTGATGGCACACCCTTTCTGATCGATGCCTGGACCAAAGAACCCGGTGCCATGCTGCAAGGCAACGGTATTACGCAGATACTTGAAGGTGGGCCTGTGCTGGAGCGGGCGGGCTGCGGCTTCTCGCACGTGCGTGGACAGCGCCTGCCGCCCTCGGCTACGCAGAACCGGCCGGAATTGAATGGTGCGCCTTTTGAGGCCATAGGCGTTTCACTGGTCTTTCACCCGCGCAACCCCTTTGCGCCCACCGTGCACATGAACGTGCGCATGCTGGCCACGACTTCGGCTGAGGGCGCCGCAGTCTGCTGGTTTGGTGGTGGCATGGACTTGACGCCGATTTACGGATTTGAAGACGATGCGCAGCACTTTCACAAAGTCTGTCAATCTGCGCTTGCACCTTTTGGCGCTGATAAATACCCGCGCTTTAAAACCTGGTGCGACGAGTACTTTCATTTGAAGCATCGCAACGAGCCACGCGGCATTGGTGGTGTGTTTTTTGACGACTTTTCCGAGGGCGGTTTTGATATCGCCTTTGCCATGACGCAAGCCGTGGGCGATGCGTTTGTAGATGCCTATGTTCCCATCTTGCAGCGCCGCATGCATTTGCCGTATGGGGAGCGCCAGCGAAATTTTCAGCTGTATCGCCGGGGCCGGTATGTGGAATTCAACCTGGTTTGGGATCGGGGCACGCACTTCGGTTTGCAGTCGGGCGGGCGCACGGAATCGATTCTGATGTCCATGCCGCCCCTGGCCAGTTGGGCCTATCGGCAAGAGCCTGCTGTCGACTCGGCAGAAGAGGCGCTGTATAAAAACTTCCTGATCCGAAGGGACTGGGTCTGACGTCACATCTGAAAGGCCCAGGCGCTTTCGGTGGTGCAGATCGGGAGGGCACCCCCATCAAACGCCTGGGCGTTTTCGGTGGTGCGTTTGACCCCCCCCATCTTGCGCACCAGGCTCTGGTGCAAGCAGCCATGGTGCAATTGGCGCTAGACGAGATGCTTGTTTTTCCAACTGGCCGTGCCTGGCACAAGCAGCGTGTGCTGACCCCTGCCGTGCACCGCCTGGCGATGGCGCGGCTGGCGTTTGAGGGTGTCCCAGGCGTGGTGGTTGATGAGCGCGAGTTGCATCGGGCGGGGCCCACTTACACCATCGACACGCTGCACGAGTTGCAAACCGGGTTGCCACACGCCGCATTTTTTTTATTGATCGGGCAAGACCAGGCTGCGGCGCTGTCAGCGTGGCACTGCGCCGACCAACTACCCAAAATTGCTACTATTTGTATAGCTGGCCGAGCAGATTCTAAAAGGGCTGCTGACCTATTTGACCTGAAAACTCCCTTGCCTGCGGGAGCCATCGCGCTTGAATTGCCCGCTATGGCTATCAGCGCCACCGAGGTGCGCCAGCGTGTGGCGGCGGGCCTTCGGATTGACCATCTGGTTGCGCCGCCCGTTGCGCGCTATATTGCCCAGCATTTCCTCTACACAAGCTGAGATTGATCAGCTCCCTTGATGACCACAGAAACCGCCGCCAAAAAAGACATTCAAAAACTCCAGCGCGCCATTGTCGACGGCCTGGAAGACGTCAAAGCGCAAGACATCGTGGTGTTCAACACCGAGTTGCAAACGTCGTTGTTTGAGCGGGTCATCATCGCCAGCGGCACTTCCAACCGACAGACTAAAGCCCTTGCCGCCAGTGTGCGGGACGCGGTGCGCGAAGCGGGTTTTGCCAAGCCGCGCATGGAAGGCGAAGACAACGGCGAGTGGATCATCGTGGACTGCGGAGCCGCAGTGGCCCACATCATGCAGCCCACCATCCGCACTTACTACCATCTGGAAGAAATATGGGGCGACAAGCCGGTGCGTCTGAAATTTGGTGCCACCAAGCCCGCTGTGGCGACAGAAAAGCCGGAGCCTAAAGCGCTTACCAAGAAGGAAGTGGCCGCGAAAACCTCCATTCGCCGCAGCAGCGCTGCCAAGACGGCTGTCAAGGCCGCTGAGCAGGCTGAAAAAGAAGCCAAGTTCCTGGAAGCCGCAGAAGTAGCCAGGTCCGCCCGTAAACGTGCACCTGCCCGTGGTCGAGTGGCATCAGCCAGAACATCGGCCAAGGTGCCATCCAGGGCACCCACATCCAGGGCACCCATCCAGTCAGCCGGAAAAACAGTTTCCAAAGCCCCCGCCAAATCGGTCGTCAAACCGGCCACCAAGATCAAAACCGTGGTGGTTGGTGCTCCGGCCAAAAAACCGGCAGCCAAGCGAGCCGCCTCGTCTGCCCCCCTGAAAAGAGCCCCCGGGCGCAAATGAAGTTGTTGGTGGTGGCCGTGGGCCGGCACATGCCCGACTGGGCGCAGACCGCTTGGGATGATTACGCCAAACGGTTTCCGTCCGAGCTGCGGCTGGAAATCAAAACCGTTAAAACCGAGCCACGGGCCTCCAAAACGCTGGAGACGCTGCTGGCCTTCGAGCGTGAGCGGATTGAAGCCGCTATTCCGAAGGGCTACCGTGTGGTGGCGCTGGACGAACGTGGCACCACCGTCACCACCCTGGCCCTGGCTACAAAGCTGAAAAATTGGCAACTGCAGGCCGACGATGTGGCCCTGGTCATCGGCGGGCCCGATGGCCTGGAGCCCGCCTTTCGCCAGGCCGCCCACGAGCGTATCCGCCTGTCTGACCTCACGCTGCCGCACGCCATGGCGCGGGTAGTGCTGGTCGAGCAGCTGTACCGTGCATGGTCGGTCAACGCGAACCATCCGTATCACCGGGAGTGACCTGTTTTCGAGTGGCGGTGGTGCGCGGGCGGAGCGACTTCCGAACTTTGCGTTCAAAAATCTTCGCAACTTAACCCGCTGACCGAATATGCCCCCCTTCATTTACCTGGCCTCCCAAAGCCCCCGCCGCAGCCAGTTGCTTCAGCAAATTGGTATCAGCCATCAACTGCTGCTGCCCGATCCGCATGAAGACAGTGAAGCGCTGGAGCAAGTGCTGCCCGGCGAATCGCCCACGCGCTACGTGCAACGCGTAACTGCTCTTAAATTGATAGCTGCTCGAGCAGTTTTTACAAGGGCGAGAGCACTAAAAGGTTTAAATTCAGCACCCATTCTGTGCGCCGACACCACGGTGGCCTTAGGCCGCACGATCTACGGCAAACCTGCCGACTCGCAAGACGCCAGCCGCATGCTGGCCGAGTTGTCGGGCCGCAGCCACCGGGTGCTCACGGCTGTGGCCCTTGCACATGGGGAGCGCACCCTGTACGTGTTGAGCGAGTCGCGGGTTGAATTTGCGACCTTGAGCCACGCGCAAATTCAGGCGTACGTGGACACCGGCGAGCCCTTGGGCAAAGCCGGGGCCTATGCGGTGCAGGGCCGGGCGGCCACCTTCATTGCCCGCATCCGGGGCAGCTACAGCGGCATCATGGGCTTGCCGTTGTTTGAGACAGCGCAGTTGCTGGCTCAGTGTACGGACCCAGCTGTGTAAGTGAGGCGCAGGGCGCTGCACCAGCGTTGGCATCAGGCGTCTGTGGCCCCGCATCCCGTCCTCCCCA